>JANTFM010000045.1 GCA_024763475.1 Acidobacteriota bacterium
TTCGAGGCCTGGCAGCAGGGGCTGGTTGCTCCGCCGGCCATCACCGAGGTCGTGACGGAGGCGCAGAGTGTTAGGCTTCGCCTGGAGCGGCCGGTGACGGTCCGCGTGGGGGTTGCTGTCACGCTATCGTCCAGTCATGACGCGGTCGCGCGTCGTGGCCGGGTTCTCGGCGTGGACGCCGCGGACCCCTCGCGCGTCGAAGTGACCCTTGAAGAGGGGCCGGCGATACAGGTGGGAGACCGGTTTCTGACCCCAGCTGGCCCCCCGCAAGAATCGGAATGACGAGCGATTCAAGGATCGGCCCGCCCATGGCAAGAAGAGACGCCTGAGGCGTGCTAACCTAAGCCGCATCATTCTCACGATGATCGCGTTCCCGCGGAGGATTCTCCCCGGGGACGCATTTCGCTCAAGGAGACACGACCATGCGTGCACTCAAGTGCGGTGCCCTTCTCTTCGCGCTTGCGCTTCCCTTCTTCGTTCTCGTGGCTTGTGACAGCACGCCGAAGCTTCCTGAAGAGGTCGCCAAGGCGACCACTCTGCTCGACGAAGGGTGGCAGGAAGGAGCTGCCGTCCAGGCCCGCATCCTCGAGTGTGCCGTCTACACGCCAGGACTCCCCTACGTCCGCGCCAAGCTGGACAAGATCGCGATCTCGCAGGTCGCCGCCCAGCGTCAGGCCGCCGTGACGCTGCTCAACGAGTGGGCCGATCCGGGCGATATCGAGGTGGTCAGAGGCCTCCTCGGTGATGACAAGGAACTGGTGGCCTTGTTGGCGGCCCGAGGGCTCGCCTCTCGAGGAGACGGGGCGGGCGTCGAGATCCTCCTGGGCAAGATGCGAACCCCGGATGGACTGCTCGACCCGGAGATCTGTGGCTTGCTGGCGAAGGTCGGAAACGACGCCTGCCTCAGCGAGGCCGTCGCCGAGGTGAAAAGCAAGGACGAGGCGAAGAGCGCTGCGGCGGCCTCGGCGCTGATCGAGATCGGTGGTGAGCAGGCTGCGGATGCCGCCCGCGCTGCGCTGACGAAGCTGCGCGCCGGGAAGAGGGTTCCCGCAATCATCGCGACCGGCGTGCTCGGCACTCCGGAGAAAGATACGAAGCGAATCATCGGCTATCTGCGCTACAAAGAGAACGTCCTCGCAACGCTCGGCGCACTCGGGGATCTGGGTGGCGAGAAGGCGGAGGCCAAGCTTCGGGAGGTGATGGCCAAGAAGGATCGTCGTGCAAGCCTGGCGGCTGCGGGAGCGCTGGCGAAGATGGGAGTCGTGGATGCGGATGTACTCGCGAAGTTCGATGCCTCCCTCTCGGATGAGAGCATGGCGATTCGCTACGAGGCTGCCTCGTTCCTTTCAGAGGCGGAGAGCAGCCCCGAGGTGCTCGCCTTGCTGACCAAGGCGCTCGGTGATGAGGAGGCCAAGGTGGTCCGTGCGGCGCTCGAGGGCCTGCGGGGCCATGCGGGACCGGAGCAGATGCCTGCGCTACAGGGAGTATGGGATCGCTACAACGAATCGATGGAGGGCGCGTCCTACGACGCGGCTCTTCAGACGGTTGTCGTGATCTCGAAGATCCGTGGTCCTGAGGCCGACGCGTTCCTGCTGGCTGCGGTGGATCATAAGAACTGGGCTCATGCGATTCAGGCCAGTCTGGGCATTCTCGAGCGGAGCAACGCGCCGGCCTCTGAGCCGTCCTAGCCGGGGTTTGGCAGTGGTGTGCGCAGTTCCGATCGTGGGTGTTAGACTCTTCCCCTTGCCTGGGACTGCCGGGCCCTTTCGTCTTTAGATCAGGAGTGAACACATGATGGATCAGGCTACCCGCCGAATCGTCCTCGAAGCCGTCAAGAGCGCGATCATTACGGAGTTGCGCGGCGAGGAAATCTATCAGGCCGCCTTTGAACGCGCGACCGATCCTGCAGCCAAGCAGATGTTTGAAAGCCTGGCCGTGGATGAGAGACAGCACAAGGCCTTCCTCGAGCAGAATTTCAAGAGCCTGCTCGAGACGGGCACCTGGGCCGTGCCTGTGAGTGTTGAAGCCCTGACGCCCCTCGATAGCACGGAAGTCATCACCCCGGATTTCCTCAATCGGGTCAAGGGTGGCGCTTTTGAAATGGCGGTGATCGCGGCGGGATGCGAACTCGAGCGTTCCGCGATCGAGTTCTACAGCAAGGCGGCCAAGGATTGCCCGGATGAGGAGTCCTCTAAGGTCTTCACCTTCTTGGCGAACTGGGAAGAAGATCACCTCAAGGCCCTGACAGAGCTCGAGGAGAGAATGCGGGATCAGTACTTCTCCGACCAGGGCTTCGCACCCTTCTAACGAGAGGCATTTGCTTTGCGTAGATTCTTGAGGGTTCTATCTGTGCTCGGCCTGGCTGGCTTGGCGCTCATGCTGGCTTCCTGTGTGCCTTCCAGTCCCGACGGTGGCATGAACATCACCGCTGTGGCGGACTTCCATGCCGAAGACCTCAGCGGCAAGGTCTGGGATCAGGAGCGCATGAAGGGGCAGGTGGTGCTCATCGACTTCTGGGCCACCTGGTGTGGCCCCTGCGTGCAGGAACTGCCCTACCTGAAGACCGCTTACGAGAGGCATCATTCGGAGGGCTTCGAGATCATCGGAGTCAGCCTCGACGATGCGGATCGCGCGGGGTTTAGGAGCTTCGTGAAGGCGCAAGGCGTCACGTGGCCCCAGATCCACGAAGGCATGGGTTTCGACTCCAGCATCGCGCGGGATTTTCATGTCTCGTCTATCCCTCGATCGCTTCTGCTCGGGAGAGACGGGACGGTTTTGGGTACGAACCTGCGGGGCCCCCGCTTGATCCAGGCCGTGGAGAAGGCCGTCCGCTAGAGCGTCCCGCAGGGGAACCTTGGCTGCACGCGGCAGGAGCTTTCATGGCGCAGGATGATCCGGGCCTCTTCGACGACAAGGCGAACACCGTCTTCCTGCTGGATGGGACCTACACGGTCTTCCGCTCCTTCTATGCGGTGGCGCCGTTGACGGCGCCGGACGGCACACCGACCAACGGGGTCTATGGTTTCGTCTCCCAAGTCCGCAAGCTGATCGAACGAGAGGCTCCGGATCACTTCGCGGTCGCCTTCGATATCGAAGGCCCGACCTTTCGCGACGAGCTCTTCGCCGACTACAAGGCGAATCGGAGCGAGCCACCAGAGGACCTGGTCCCACAGTTCGGCCTCGCGACGCGCGCCTGTGAGGTGATGGGGTGGCCGGTCATGACCGCCGAAGGATTCGAGGCCGATGACGTGCTGGCGACTCTTGCCCAACAGGCCCTCGACCGTGGGCTCCGGGTGGTCATCGTCACCGCCGACAAGGACCTCTACCAGCTCGTCGAGAATCGTGTCCAGGTGCTGAACCCGAGCAAGGGAGATCGCCTCCTTGATGCCGACGGTGTCCGGGAGATCTTCGGTGTTTCCCCTTGCCATGTGATCGACGTGCTCGCCTTGATGGGCGACAAGGTCGATAACGTGCCGGGAGTCCCCGGGATCGGCGAGAAGGGCGCCCGCAAGCTCGTGAACCGCTACGGGCCCGTCGCGAAGATCCTCGAGCGCGCGCGGCTGTTTCGGACGCTCTGGCTCCTGCACGAGCGCGCCCTCGAGGAGCTGGCATCTGGCGAGCGCGAGGCGCTGAAAGAGAGTCTCGAGCAGAGCGAGGCTCCAGCGCGTTCGCTGGCTGCGCTGGAGCGTGAACTCGGCGGCACGGAGGGGACGGATTTGGCCGCTCGCTTCGAGGCGGTAGCCGATCTTGCGGGCAGTGTCGCGTCTTCCAAGGACCGAGAGCTTCGCAAGGTGCTCAAGGACATGGAAAAGAAGACCCAGCCGAAGACCTGGCTCTCACTCGCGGAGAACGAGAAGGAGGCTCACTTCTCGCTGGATCTCGTGATCCTTCGCCGTGACGCCCCGGTCGAACTCGACCTTGCGATGATGGTCCCCGGTCAGCCGCGCACCGGGGAAGCGGCCGAGTTCTTCCGCGGGCTCGGTTTTCGCCGCCTCAGCGCCGAGATGGAGGAGCGGGCGGGACGAGAAGCGCCATGCCTGGCCGAGCAACTCGAAGTCAGGATCGTTGACGATGCGTCCGCGCTGGGGCAGCTGAGCGCGCAGTTGGCCTCTGCTCCGCGCGTGGCGGTCGACACGGAGACCGATTCGCTCGATCCGCGCCAGGCGCGCCTGGTCGGGGTGTCGCTCGCGATCGACGGGGAGGGAGGGGCGTACATTCCCTGCCTCGAGGCCAAACAGGCCCCACTCCTCTGGGAAATGGCCTGGGAGGAGTTCTGCAGCCAGCTCGCCCGGTCCGATCTGCCGAAGACGGGCCAGAATCTCAAGTTCGATCGGGCCGTTCTTCGAGGGGCCGGCGTGACCCTGCGCGGGATAGAGAGCGACACGCTCATCGCCGCCCAGCTTCTCGAGCCTGGACGCACGGTATCCCACAAGCTGGATGATCTCGCCTGGCGCTACCTTGGTGTGCGGATGGTGTCCTATGCCGAGATCGCAGGGGCGGGATCCAGCGAGAAGACCCTGGATCAGCTCGGTGTGGAGGAGGTCGCGGAGTACGCGGTGGAGGACGCCGTGGTGGCTTTCCGGCTGACGGCACGGTTGGAGGAGGAGCTTGAGAAGGAAGGCCTGGGGACGGTCTACCGCGAGCTCGAAATTCCTCTGATCAGCGTCCTCGAGGCGATGGAGGCCCGCGGCATTCGTCTCGATACGGAGCGGCTCTCGGAGATCTCCGAGCGGCTCGCGCTCGACCTTGCCCGCCTGGAGCAGGAGATCCACGCTCTGGCGGGGCGGGAGTTCAACATCAGCTCGCCGGCCCAACTGCGGGTCGTGCTCTTCGAGGATCTCGGCTTGAAGCCGACGGGACGCAGGACCCAGAAGACCAAGGCTCACTCCACGGGCCAGGAGGCGATGGAAGCCCTGGCGCCGCAGCATCCCTTGCCGGCCAAGGTGCTTGAGTTTCGGGAATTGGCTAAGCTCAAGGGAACCTATGTGGATGCGCTTCCACGGCTGGTCGAGCCGTCCAGCGGGAGGGTGCACACCCAGTTCCACCAGCTCGGCGCGGCGACCGGACGGCTCTCGTCTTCTGATCCGAATCTCCAGAACATTCCGGCGCGCACGGCCCTGGGGCGGCAGATCCGTGCCGCCTTCCTGCCGCGGGAGGGTTGGCGACTGATCGCGGCAGACTACTCGCAGATGGAATTGCGTGTCCTCGCGCACCTTTCGGGGGACGAGTCGCTCATCGAGGCGTTCACGCGGGGTCTGGATGTGCATCGCTACACGGCGGCGCTGGTCCAGGGAATCCCGATCGAGGACGTTAGCGGAGAGGAAAGATCCCACGCGAAGGCTGTCAACTTCGGCATCATCTACGGGATGTCGGAGTTCCGGCTCGCGCGCGAACAGGGAATGTCCCGCGATGAGGCGCGTCGCTTCATCGACGCCTATTTCGATCGCTACCCCCGGGTCAAGGCGTATATTGACCGGGTTCACGAGGAGGTTGAGGAGACGGGAGAGGTCCGCACCCTGTTCGGGCGCCTGCGGCGTTTCGAGGAACTCGCGAAGGATGGGGCCTCCCGGCTCAACCGGATGCAGCGGGAACAGCTCCTGCGGCAGGCGGTCAACACCACCGTCCAGGGAAGCGCGGCGGATATCGTCAAGCGGGCGATGCTGAGCCTGGACCGGCGTCTCGGTGAGGAGGGATTCGCGGCGAGTCTGCTGCTCCAGGTGCATGACGAGCTTGTGCTCGAAGCCCCCGTAGAGGAACTCTCGGCTCTCGAGACCCTGCTCCGCGAGGTGATGGAAGGCGCGGCAGAACTCGTCGTGCCTCTCACGGTTGATGTTCATTCGGGGATAAACTGGGCGGCGGCGCACGCCTGAGTCCGTACCATTCCAGCGTTTCCGCATCGGGCCTGTAAAAAGAGCAGCTTGGTAAGGACAGGTTCGCAGCATCGGCATATATTCAGGACAGCCGCGAGGGCCTGCCCGGGCCTCGCCGAAACGTGGATTGATTCACGCTATGAATTCAGGTTCTCGAATCCTGGTCGTTGATGACCACAAGTCGGTGCGAGAGATCCTCCGCGAGGGTCTCATGGCATTTGGCTACCAGGCCGAGAGTGCGGACTCCGCGGCGACGGCACGACGCAAGTTCGCGGCGGGCGGGTTCGATCTCGTGCTCTGCGATATCGACATGCCCGGGGAGTCCGGGACCTCGCTGCTCCCATGGTTGAAGGAAGTGGACCCCGATATCGCCGTCATGATGGTGACCGGGATTGATGACGCGGGAACCGCCGTCTCTGCGATGCTGAAAGGCGCTTCCGACTATCTCTGCAAGCCCTTCTCGCTGCCCGAGGTTCGGGCTCGAACGGAGCAGGCCCTCGAGAAACGGCGCTTGATGATCGAGAATCGGCAGTATCAGGACCACCTTGAGCACCTCGTGTCGGAGCGGACGAAGAAGGTTCGCGAGGGGATGGAGCGCATTCGCGGGCTGAACATCAAACTGAGCCATGCCTACG
Source organism: Acidobacteriota bacterium (assembly GCA_024763475.1). GTDB lineage: Bacteria > Acidobacteriota > Polarisedimenticolia > J045 > J045 > JANTFM01. The sequence goes on from JANTFM010000045.1 coordinate 6,506, forward strand.
ACAACACCCTGACTGCGCTGATGATCGCTCTCGACTACCGGGACAACGAGACCAAGGGGCACTCCCTGCGCGTCGTGTCGTTCACGGACCGCCTGGCGCGAGAGTTGGGGATTGAGGACCCTGCGCTGACCGAGATTCGCCGCGGTGCGATGCTGCATGACGTCGGCAAGATCGGCATTTCGGATGCCATCCTCTCAAAACCCGGACCCCTGAACGACGACGAGCGGGCGATCATGCACATGCATCCCCAACTCGGCTACGACATGCTCAGGGATATCGACTTTCTCGAGGTTCCCGCCAGGATCGTTCTCACGCATCAGGAGATGTGGGACGGGGGGGGCTATCCCGGCGGGATGCGGCACGAAGAGATCCCCATCGGCGCCCGCATCTTCGCGGTGGCTGACACCTTTGATGCGATGAGTTCTGACCGTCCTTATCGGGCGGCGCTGGGTTTTGAGCAGGTTCGCCAGGAACTCATCGATTTCGCGGGCGTGCAGTTCGACCCCAGGGTTGTGGAGGCGTTTCTCCGCGTTTCGGAAGAAGAATGGCGCTCCATTCGCGACCATGTGCAGAGTGCGGTCGAAGCGCGCGATGGTGCGGGTATCCCCGACGAGCTGTTCCCGCGGGTGACGACGACCCGAGAGTAGCCGGGTTCTGGTTACCACGGCCCTCCCGGGTTCTGCTTTGCTCTCGTGAGCGTCGCGCTCAGCCCAGAAGAATCTTCGCGATCGTCTGCAGCTGCATGAAGTGGGTGCCCTCGTAGATCTTGCCGATTTTCGCATCACGGTAGAGCTTCTCGACGGGGTAGTCCCGGCTGAAGCCATAACCGCCATAGAGCTCTACGGCCATCGACGAGGCATGTTCTGCCGCATCCGCAGAGAAGTACTTGCAGATGGCCGCCTCGCGGGCGAAGTTCTGGCCGGCTTCCTTGATCTTGGCCGCATTGAGCACGGTCAGGCGGGCCGCCTCCGTCTCGACATCCATTTTTGCCAAGGCGAACTGAACGCCCTGGAATTTCGCGATCTCGCGTCCGAACTGCTTGCGCTCGAGGCACCACTGCTTCGCGTAATCCAGCGACCCTTGGGCCAGGCCGACCATCTGTGCGCCGATCCCGATGCGACCCTCATTGAGCGTCTCGATGGCGACTTTGTAGCCCTTGCCGACCTCTCCGAGAACCTGCTCGGATCCCACACGGACACCGTCGAGAAGGACCTCGACAGTACTCGAAGCGCGAATGCCGAGCTTGTCTTCCTTCTGTCCGATCGACAAGCCATCCATGCCCTTCTCGAGGATGAAGCAGGTGATGCCCTTGTAGCCCTTCTCGAAATCGACGTTCGCGAAGACGAGGAAGACCCCTGCCTCGAGGCCGTTGGTGATGAAGATCTTGTTGCCCGTGATCTTCCAGCCCTCGCCATCCTGTTCCGCGCGGCAGCGGAGGGCGAACGCATCCGAGCCGGAGTCGGACTCCGACAGGCAGTAGCAGCCCACGGTGTCTGCGGCCAGCTTGGTGAGGTACTTCTTCCTCTGATCCTCGCTCCCCCAACGTTGGATCGCGTTGTTGACGAGTGTGTTCTGGACGTCGCAGACGACAGCAACACCGGGTTCGACCCGTGCGAGCTCCATGATCACGAGGATCGCGTCGGTGAAGGTCATCCCGGAACCGCCGTATTGCTCGGGGATATCGATGCCCATCAGTCCCATCTCGAACATCAGGTTGAGAATCTCGGGATCAAGCTTCGACACGCGGTCCATTTCCTGGGCCTTCGGGGCGATGACCTCGGTCGCGAAACGGCGAACCTCATCCACGAGCATCTGCTGTTCTTCGGACAGGGCCGTGAGCGGTAGTACCTTCTCAGACATCTTGCTAAACCTCCGAAAAATCTGGTTAAGTGTTGGTTTGCAGCGGGTTGCGACGGGGCAATCCCACCACACTCTCGCAGAAAAGAAAAGGGCGCAACGTACTCGGGTTGAGCGCGCGCCGGGCGCGCTCAGCCGTAACGGGTTAATCTACACGCAGTTCGGGACAATCCTCGCGCCATGCGCGAATTCTTGGAGTCTCCATGAATAACCTGTCCGGGTGGCTGCGTGTGCGAGGGCGCACGGTCTTGGCCCTGCACGCATTGATCGTGTCGAGTGTTCTCTTCGCGTTTGTGGCGGATACGCCGGCCTCGGCCAAGCGGGATCGGCCGGACCCTGCCGTGACCGCCGCCGTGGATCAGTTGCTGGCACGTATCAGCGAGGTTCAGGAGACGGTGGACTCCTTCCGGGCCAAGGTGACCGAGACGCGATCCCTTGCCCTATTGGCTGAGGACGAGGTGCTGACCGGTACGCTCTCTTATGCCAAGCCCGGAAAGATGCGTTGGGAGTATGACGCACCGGAACACCGCATCTACGTGCTGGCGGAGGGGCAGCTCACCGGTTGTCTGCCGGACGCGCGGCGAATCGAGAAGCTCGATCTTGGCAGGCACGAGAAGCGTCTTCGACGCCTGGTGGCGTTGGGGCAGGATGGGAGTTCCCTGCGGCGCGAGTTCCGCATCGATGCCGAGCTCGATGCCGAGACGGGCAAGGTGGATCACCTGATTCTCGTTCCTCGTTCACGGCGCGTGCGCAAGCGGATGGCACGCGTCCAGATCTGGTTCGACGAGGCGAACGCTCTGCCGGAACGCATTCATTACGAGACCGGAGACGGCGACCAGGTGGATCTGCGTCTGGACGGCATCGTGGTCAACCCGGACCTGTCCGCGGAGACGTTCATCGTCGAGGAGCCCACGGGTTGGGAGATCGTAGAGGGAGAGTCGTCCCTGTCGTTCGGGAGCGGCGGCTGATCGGGTTGCCACGTCGTCCGAGTACGGCCCCGCCGAGCGAAGGAATCCTGCCTGGATAGAGAACAGCCCGCGGCTTGGGGCCGCGGGCCGGGGATGAGTCGAGAGCCTGGGCTTCGCTAGCGGGCGGCGATCGCGTGACCGTCGTGCGGTCGCACCGGACGGTAATCCGGAATCGTTGACAGGCCGGTCGCGTTGCTCGCCATCGTTATCGGGGCGACCTGCCCAGCCGTCTGGGAGGCGAGATGGTAGAAGCCGCGTTCATCACGCTGCAGAACGAAGCGCGGCCGCTCTTGTCCTGGGCGCCGCTCGACCTGGCTGCGGTACATCAGCGCGACTCGTCTGCCATCGAGTTCAACGGCCAGGAGCTCGCTGCTGCCAACTTTGTAGATGGCAAGTTCGCCGCCCGAGTACAACTGGTCGCCGATGACCAGGGGGCTGTCTACGAAGCCGCGCGCCGCGCAGGTTCCGGCAAGGGCCGGTACTCCGAGAGTGATCAGGACGAGAGCGATGGAGAGAGCGGCGGTGCGAGTCTTGGTCGTCATCAGTGTTCCTCCTGCCCGCCAAGAGAGCAAGGAGGGTGCCAGCTATTGCCTGGGTCGAGGCGGATTGCGTAAGTGCCGCATGGAGAAGCGCTTGACGGTATGGGCCATCATCGCCTTCTTGCGGGCGCGCCGGAGGCGGTCGGACACCTTGGCCGATTTCGGGCGAGATGGCGGCAATTGGGTCCGCGGGTGACACCTCGACAAGAAAAGGCGCGCCCACAGGGGGCGCGCCTTTCGTGTCTCTGGTTTCGGAACGGAGGGTCGCTTAGAAGCCGCCCATGCCGCCCATGCCACCCATGCCGCCCATGTCCGGGGCGCCACCCATGGCGGGCTTCTCCTCCGGGACCTCGGTGATCACGGCCTCGGTGGTCAGCAGCAGGCCCGCGACGGACGCCGCGTTCTGCAGCGCGGTGCGGACGACCTTGGTGGGGTCGATGATGCCGGAGTTGACCATCTCGACGAACTCGAGGTTGCGGGCATCGAAGCCCCAGCCCGCGTCCTTGCCGCGCACGTCGTTGACGATGACGGAACCCTCGAGGCCCGCGTTGGTCGCGATCTGCCGGAGCGGCTCCTCGATCGCCCGGCGGACGATATCGACACCGGACTGGATGTCTTCGTCCCGCTTGCGGATCTTCAGGGCGTCCAGCACATCCTGCGTGCGGAGCAGCGCGGTGCCACCGCCGGGAACGATGCCCTCTTCCACGGCGGCCTTCGTGGCATGCATGGCGTCTTCGACGCGAGCCTTCTTTTCCTTGAGCTCGGCTTCGGTTGCAGCGCCGACCTGGATCACGGCCACGCCACCGACGAGCTTGGCGAGGCGCTCCTGGAGCTTCTCGCGGTCGTAGTCGGAGCTGGTGTCTTCGATCTGGTTGCGAATCTGACCGACGCGACCCTGGATGTCGGACGACTTGCCCTTGCCCTCGACGATCGTGGTGTCGTCCTTGTTGATGACGATCTTCTTGGCCTCTCCAAGATCGCTGATCTGAACGTTCTCGAGCTTGATGCCGAGGTCCTCGGTGATGCACTGTCCACCGGTGAGAATCGCGATATCTTCCAGCATGGCCTTCCGGCGGTCGCCGAAGCCCGGGGCCTTGACGGCGGCGATCTGCAGCGTGCCGCGCAGCTTGTTGACCACGAGTGTCGCGAGGGCCTCGCCGTCGATGTCCTCGGCGATGAGCACCAGCGGACGGCTCGCACGGGCGGTCTGCTCGAGGATCGGCAGCAGATCCTTCATGGTCGAGATCTTCTTCTCGTGGATCAGGACGTAGGCGTTCTCGAACTCGCAGACCATGCGCTCCGGGTCGGTCACGAAGTAGGGGGAGAGGTAGCCGCGATCAAACTGCATCCCCTCGACAACGTCCAGGCGGGTCTCGAGGCTCTTGGCTTCTTCGACCGTGATGACGCCGTCCTTGCCGACCTTCTTCATGGCTTCCGCGATCATCTTGCCGATGGTCTGGTCGTTGTTCGCAGAAATCGCACCGACCTGGGCGATGCCCTTCTCGGCGACGGGAGTGCTCATCTCATGGAGCGCGTCGACGATGGCATCGGTCGCCTTCTCGATGCCGAGCTTGATGTCCATCGGGTTGGCACCCGCGGTGACGCGCTTGACGCCTTCGCGGTACATCGCCTGGGCGAGCACGGTCGCGGTGGTCGTCCCATCGCCGGCCACATCAGAGGTCTTGCTGGCGACCTCGCGGACCATCTGGCATCCGACGTTCTCCCACGAGTCCTCGAACTCGAGTTCCTTGGCGACCGTCACGCCGTCCTTGGTGGACAGGGGAGAGCCGAACTTCTTCTCAATAAGGACGTTCCGTCCCCGCGGCCCGAGAGTCGTCTTGACGGCATCCGCGAGCTTGTTGACACCGCGGAGAAGCGCCTGACGGCAATCCTCGGCATAAAAAACCTTCTTGGCAGCCATGTCTGTACTCCTTCTCGCGCTCCCCGGAATAGCGTCCGGTTCATCGCGCGCTTTCAATTCTTGCGGAACACGCGCAAGGAACGCTTGCTAGCCGATGACGCCGAGGATCTCGTCCTCGCGCAGAATGATGTACTCCTTGCCATCGAGCTTGACTTCGGTGCCGGAGTACTTGCCGAACAGGATCCGGTCACCCTTCTTGACCTCGAGCGGGTGGACCTTGCCCTGCTCATCACGCTTGCCGGAACCGACCGCGAAGACCTTGCCCTCCTGGGGCTTCTCCTTCGCCGAATCGGGAATGATGATTCCACCTTTCGTGGTTTCAGTCTGCTCGATCCGCTGGATGATGACGCGGTCGTGGAGCGGCCTGATCTTCATTGCGAGAACCTCCGTGCTTCGTTGTAAGTAGTTTGTTTTGCCGATTGTTAACGGTCGATTGTTGGCCCGGGAAGCCACGAGAGTTCCCGGCGTCGGCAGACCTTAAGACTGGTGCTGGGGGCTGTCAAGCAGCGAGTCGACAAAAAAGTGCGCGCAGGGTGGGATCCCTGGTGGGGTTGCCGTGTTGGCGGGAGACCGGGCGGATTAGCTGCCGTTGGCAGGGTGGGGACAGAGGCTGATTCGAGGGTGTCGGCTGTCGCGGCGGCAGGCCCGCGGCGCGCGTCGCGTCCGGGCCTGCGCCGGAAGGCGTTTTCTAGCGGCTGACCGGTGTCTGCGTGTCTCGTCCTTCCTGCTGGCGGACGAGCGTCATCTTGGCCAGGAGCTGTCGAGCGTCATCGAGGGCATCGGCTGCCGTGAGGATGACGTGTCGCGCTCGCGTGAGGACTTGGCCCCGCGCCTCCATGCCACCGTCACCGAGCGCCAGCTCTGCCTTGAGGAAGAGCTGGATTTTCTCCCGGCTCTCGTCGAGTCCTTCGATCTTGATCGACGGGATCTCCTTGGCGACGAAGGCCAGAAAGTCCACCTCGGCTGCCGAACGATCCGCAGCATAGCGGGCACGATCTTCGCTCCCGAGGGGCGAGACGAAACGCGTGAACGCGGAGGACCTCAGCAGCTGGTTCACCAGGTCCGGGGAAGGGTCTTCCTTGACCACGATATCTGGAGTGATGCCTCCGCCGCCGTAGACCGTTCGGCCGGTCTCTGTCTGGAAGACCTCCCCATGGGCTTCCGCCTTGGGCTCTTCCTCGCGGGCGAAGTTCTCGTAGTAGTACTCCTCCTGGCTGTCGTAGGGCCGCTGAATGCTGCGGCCGACCGGTGTGTAGTACTTCTGTGTCGTCAGCGCCAGTGCCGCGCCTTCGCTAAGGGGATAGACGGACTGCACGAGGCCCTTACCGAAGGATGTTTCGCCCACCACGATGCCACGATCGTGGTCCTGGATGGCGCCCGAGACGATCTCGGAGGCTGAGGCCGATCCCCGGTTGAGGACGACCACAATCGGCCAGTCCACGCGGGGGACATCCTTGAGGGAGGTGTAGTTCTGGCGTGAGCCGGGGATGTGACCTTCTGTATAGACGACCAGTTGTCCCGGCGCGATGAAGCGGCTCGAGACGGAGATCGCCTGGTCGAGCAGGCCCCCCGGATTCCCGCTCAGGTCGAGCACGAGGGCCTCGGCGCCCTGCGCGCCCAGCTTCTCCAGGGCTCGGTCGAGTTCGGCCGTCGTGGTCTCGGTGAAGTTGGCGAGATGGACGTAGCCCACCGTGTCACGCAGCATGAACGCCTGGTCGACGGCGGGAGTTCTTACCGCGTCCCGGGTGATCTCGAAGATCAGCGGTTCTTCGAAGCCCGGACGGTCCACCGTGATCTCGACCTGGGTGCCGCGCGGGCCGCGCAGGAACTTCACGGACTCCTGGATCGTCAGGCCCAAGGTGTCGGTATCGACCTCGGCGCGGCGATCTCGAATGTGAGTGATCACGTCCCCCGCGCGGATGCCGAGGCGAGCCGCGGGTGTATCGGTGATGGGGGAGACCACTCGGAGGGGCTGCGTCTTGCTCCGCTTGGAGATGACGATGCCGAGGCCGAAGAACGAGCCCCGCTGCTCTTCTCGCATCTCGCGAAAGGTCTCGTCATCGAGGAAGTTCGTGTGCGGATCGAGGGTGCCGAGCATCCCATGAATGCCGGAATAGATGACCTTCTTGGCCTCTGCATCCGGGACATGACGAGTCTCGATCAGCGAGAGGATCTCGGTGAACACTGCCATTCGCGATGAGCGCGAGCTGGGGATGGCGCCTCGCGCCCCGAGAAGTAGCGGGGGCAGCGCGATGGCGAGGATCAGCAGGATTCGGCTGGAACGTCTCTCGGGAAGTCTCATGCGGCTAAGTATAGGGGCGGCAGATGCCGATGGACAACTTGCCGACTTGTAAGTCAAGGGGTCGCAACAGCTTGCGAAGAGCGTTCCAACGCATCCCGGAACGGAAGCTCCCGGGTCTCCGATTCCGGGGTAGAATCCCTTCCCATGTTCGATATTGGTGGTGGTGAGTTCATCATGCTCGTGTTGCTTGGGCTGCTCGTCTTCGGGCCGCGCAGGCTGCCCCAGCTCGGCCGGCAGGCCGGAGGGCTCGTCGTCCAGCTTCGGCGGGCCATGAACGACTTCAAGGGCACGCTGGACCGCGAGGTGGCGCTTGACGAGGTCAAGGAAGCCGCGAAGCAGGTGCAGGGCCTGACCAGCGACGCGCGCCAGATGACCCGCGATCTCATGGGGCAGGTGGGTGCTCCCCCGGCGGCGGATCCTACGCGCCTCGTGCGCAATGCCGCGGCCTCCCTGCTCGGCACTGAAGCCGTGACGCCAAAGAGTGCAACGCAGCCGCCCAAGGAGGAGCCGCCAGCAGCGGATCGCTCTGCGAAGCCTGCCGTGGAATCGGAAACGGACGCAGCCGAAGGCGGCGGATCAGATGAGGAACGGGAGTGAGCGAGAGCGAGCCTGGGAAGAGCGGCAAGCAAGAGGACTCCACGGCGCCCGAAGAAGCGCAGAAGATGGGCTTCCTCGACCACCTCGATGAGTTGCGGCGGCGGCTGACCTGGGCCTCCCTCGGGATCGTCATCGGCTTCCTGATCTGCTGGTACTTTTCGGACCAGATCCTCGCGCAGCTTCTCGCTCCGATCCGGGATGCCTACGACGAACTGGTCGTGATTCGCCCCTCCGAGGCCTTCATGAACAAGGTCAAGGCGGCTTTCTTCGGCGGGATCATCCTCTCGATTCCCTGGATCTTCTACCAGGCGTGGGCCTTCGTGGCGCCAGGGCTCTACAAGCGCGAGCGCCGCTGGGTCATCCCCGTGATGCTCGCGGCGAGTACTCTCTTCTTCGCGGGCGCGGCGTTCTGCTATTTCGTTGCCTTGCCCTCGGCGGCCGGCTTTCTTGCCGATCAGGGGGATTACACCTCAAACATCACCGTAGACTTCGCCTTTGCCTTCTCGACCAAGCTGCTCCTGGGCCTTGGAGCGGTCTTTGAGCTGCCGCTCGTGGTTTTCGCGCTGGCGCGCATGGACCTGGTGTCTGCGCGTACCCTGTGGAAGAAGATGGATGTCGCCATCTTCGTCTGCTTCCTGATTGCCGCCGTGATCACGCCGACGCCGGACATCATGACCATGACGATCTTCGCGTTGCCGATGCTCGTGCTCTACGTCTTGAGCATCGGGGTCGCCTGGCTCTTCAAGCCAAAGCCTCTCGAATGATCGATCCGCCCACGGGCTTCGTCAGGCGCCAGGCTGGAGACCTGATGCTGCTTGGGGTTCCGCAGCAGCTGCCGGCGCTGCTCGCTGCGGGCTTTGACCGTCCCTGGAGCCTGGTGGCGCAGCCTCTTCCGGGGCCGGGAACCGGACGCGGACGCCGAGGCGTGGCGACGTTGCCAACAGGCGAGCGCGTCTTCGTCAAGCAGGCCCTGCGAGGGGGATTCCTGGCGCGCTTCAACCGCGAGCGCTTCTTCGCGCTCCGGCGTTTCGCGCGGGAACTCGACGTCTCCCGGGCTGCCGTGGACGCGGGTTGCCCCGTCGTCCCGACCCAAGCCGTAGCGCTCGCGCCGGCTTCCCCCGGCTGGAGAGTCTGGAGCGCGGCTCCCTTCGAGGCCGACGCGCAGGACCTTGCCCGCCTGCTGCATGGCCTGGAGGATACGACGCAAGCCCGTGAAGCCGTCGATCGCACGCTCGCGGCGGTGCAGGCGATGCACGACGGCGGCCTCTATCACCGGGACCTGAACCTCGGCAACATCCTCATCCGCCAGGACGGCAGTGCCCTGATCATCGACCTCGACCGCGCGCGTTTCTTCGCCGGCGGCGTTCCCGAGTCGCTGCGACGCCGCGCGCGAGCTCGCTTCCTCAGATCATGGCGCAAGCTGCTGGGGGA
>JANTFM010000046.1 GCA_024763475.1 Acidobacteriota bacterium
TAGGCTGAAGCCGTGCTGTCTTCCTTCGCCTCGCCTCCCTCACCCCAACGCGGGAGGCGAGGCGAAGGAAGGCAGCGCGGCGGCCTCGGGACCCCGCACACTCCCGCTTGCCCTTCCCTGTGCTGGATCCTGAGCCGAAGCCCCCTCACGCCGCCAGTCACACCTGGCCAACGGCACCTGCTTTCCGCCTGTCGGGACCCACAAGAACAGCGGGCCATCTGAAAACGGACGGTTTTCTACCCACAGATTCTACCGAGGATCCGGCCTTTTTAGGTTCTCCTGCCGTTTGGATGGGCGGGGGTTGGGGCGGATCAAGATCTTCTCTCCTGCAGCGGAGGGATAGGAGCGTCATCATCGCATGGGGTGGACGAAAGTCGTCTGCGCGCGGAGTGAGCGTGTGCAAACGGTTGAGGTCTACTCGTTGCGGCGCTTGGTGAGCTGTGGACGGAAGCAGGTAAGAGTGCCGTCGACGTCCTGTCAGAAGCAGGGATTTCGCGAAGCGGAAGTGGTGGTGGAAGGGGCGGAAGGGACCGCTAACAGGGGGCCTGACTAACAAATACGTTGGCGCGGCTTGGCGTTCACGATACTTCGCCCTACGCTTCGGTTTGGATCTGGATTGACACCCCTCGGAGCCGTTGCTAGCATCCGATCCTTGATCTCTTGTTTTCTACACTAGCCCGTACCTGTGCCGGGCCAATGTCGTCGTCTGGAATCGCGGAGACCTGCTTGTGGGACAGACTGCTTACTCGCTGCTCGTCCTCTTGGCCGTTGCCGTGGCGACTCCGGTGGGAATTCTCGCCGCGTCCCATTTTCTCGGTCCTTCGAGGCGCAAGCGCGTTACGGATCTGACACCGTACGAGTGTGGCTCGAAGCCCTTCACCAACGCTCGGGGCCGCTTCTCGATCAAGTTCTACCTGGTCGCGATGCTCTTCATCATCTTCGATATCGAGGCGGTCTTCCTCTTCCCCTGGGCCGTGGAACTCAAGAATCAGGCCACCAGTGGGGCCGGGCTCTTCGTCTTCTTCGAAATGATGGTGTTTATCGGCATTTTGATCGTGGCCTTTGCTTATGTCTGGGGCCGTGGCGCCCTAGACTGGGATCGCTGAGATGAACGAGTTTGACCAGGACGCCCGCTTCGCGAAAATGTGGGATCAGGGCGAGTCCCTGGCTCTCCTGCGCACGGCGTTCGACCAGCTTGAGATCCAGGTCGTGGAGTTTCGCGGTGAGCAGACCCTCATCGTGGCACCTGAGGCCCTGCTCGATGTGCTCGCCTTTCTGCGGGATGACGGTGGCTGTGACTTTGATTTCCTGACAGACGTGACCGCGCTGCACTGGCCCGGACGCGAGAAGCCCTTCGAGATGGTCTACCAACTCTATTCCTTCTCGCGGAACAAACGTTTGCGGCTCAAGTGTGCGGTGGGAGTCGATCCAGTGGTCCCCTCCGTGTCTCCCCTCTGGCCGACGGCAAACTGGCTGGAACGCGAGTGCTACGACATGTTCGGTGTCCAGTTCGAGGGTCATCCGAATCTCAGACGCATCCTGATGCCGGCTGATTACGAGGGGTGGCCGCTGAGGAAAGAGTTCCCCCTCAAAAGCTTTTCTAGCGACTAGGGACGCGTAGGATCGCTCCAACGGGGAGTTATTACCGGCGCCCGACGCGCCCCGAACGGGATTCATTGACGGGAATCAGGATGAGCGAAGCGTTGAATCAGAAGTCGCCCGGTTTCGATAGCTCGGACCACGAGAACGAGATCATCACGCTGAACATGGGTCCGTCCCATCCAGCGACCCACGGTGTCCTGCGTCTCGTGCTCGAACTCGATGGCGAGATCGTCAGGTCCTGTCGGCCGGATCTCGGCTACCTGCACCGCGGCTTCGAGAAGATCGCCGAGAACAAGACCTGGCAGCAGTTCATGGCCTGGACCGATCGGATGGATTACCTCGCACCGATCTCCAATAACGTGGGCTACGCACTCGCGGTCGAGAAGCTGCTCGGCATCGATGTGCCGCCGCGTTGCAAGGATCTCCGCGTGATCCTCTGTGAACTGTCGCGGATTTCTGCGCACATGCTCTGGTTGGGGACGCATGCCCTCGATCTCGGCGCGATGACGGTCTTCTTCTACACCTACCAGCAGCGCGAGATGCTCTACGACCTCTTCGAGGAGATCACCGGCGCCCGGTTGACGACCACGACCGTGCGCATCGGCGGCATGGCGCGCGACGCCAGCCCCGAATGGCTGAAAAAGGTCGGCGAGTTCCTCGATCGCTTCGTTCCGGTGCTCGACGACTGCGAACGTCTCCTGACGCGCAATCGGATCTGGATGGGACGCACCCAGGATGTCGGCGTGCTCTCCGCCGAGGACGCCGTGGCGATGGGATGCACCGGGCCGGTGCTCCGTGGATCCGGCGTTGAGTGGGACTTGCGGCGTGCGCAGCCCTACCTGAGCTACCCGGACTACGACTTCGAGATCCCCGTGGGTTCGATCGGCGACTGCTATGATCGCTACCTCGTGCGGGTCGAAGAGATGCGGCAGTCGGTGCGTATCGTCCGGCAGGGCCTCGAGCACATCCCGGAGGGCGCTCTCAACGCGGATGCGCCCAAGGTCGTCCTGCCTCCCAAGGAGAAGGTTCTCAGCTCCATGGAAGGCTTGATCCATCACTTCATGATCCTGACGGAGGGTATACATCCTCCTCAGGGTGAGGTTTACCACGGGATTGAGGGCGCGAAGGGTGAGATCGGCTTTTTCCTGGCCAGCGATGGCGGGCCATCCGCCTATCGTTGTCGGCTCCGTACCGGAGCCTTCGTGAATCTGCAGGCCATCGAGAAGATGGTCCTTGGCAGCATGATTGCCGATGTCGTCACCATCGTGGGATCTCTCGATCCGGTGATGGGTGAGGTCGATCGGTAGCTTCAAGAGGAGCGGCAAGGCGTGTACGGCGAAGAGTTCGAAAAGCAGGTTGACCAGATCGTGGCGCGATATCCGCAGCCGCGCGGGGCGCTGATGCCGGCCCTGCACCTGGCTCAGGAGACGCACGGCTACGTGACCCCGGCCGCCGAAGCCTGGATTGCCGATCGCCTGGGTCTCAAGGCGGCGTACGTCCACGGTGTGACGACCTTCTATACGATGTACCGTACCGGCAAGACCGGTACCTATCTCCTGCAACTCTGCACGACCGTCTCCTGCATGTTGCGCGGTTGCGACCACGTGCTCGAGCACATCAAGCAGCGTCTTGGCATCGAGGAGGGTGAGACGACGCCGGACGGGACCTTCACTCTCGTCACGGTCGAGTGTCTCGGCTCTTGTGGAACGGCGCCGATGATGCAGGTCAATGACGAATACTACGAGGACCTGGACATCGAGAGGACGGATGCGCTGCTCGATGCGCTGGCGAACGGCGAGAGCCCGAAGCCGGGCCCTGGCCCTCTTCGCGTGATCGTGGAATAGGGGCCGCGGGATGGAGAAGATCCTCACCAGCTTCATTGACGTCGAGGCACCCCACACGATCGAGGTGGCCCGCGCGCACGGGGTCTACGATGGGCTGAAGAAGTCGATCGGCATGGATCGTGATGAGTTGATCGCGTCGTTCAAGGCCTCTGGCCTGCGAGGCCGGGGCGGCGCGGGTTTCCCCTGTGGCGTGAAGATGTCCTTCATGCCGAAGGACCCGTCGCCCCAGCGTCCGAGCTACCTGATCTGCAACGCGGACGAGTCCGAGCCCGGCACCTTCAAGGATCGGGTGATTCTCGAGAAGAATCCCCATCTCCTCATCGAGGGGATGATGATCTCCTCCTATGCCATGCGCTGCTCCTGCGCGTTCCTCTACATTCGTGGAGAGTACGGGCATGCCGCCAGGGTCCTGTTCGAGGCGGTCGAGGAGGCGCGGAAAGCGGGTTTCGTCGGCAAGAACATCCTCGGCTCGGGCTGGGATTGTGACCTGGTCGTTCATCGCGGGGCCGCGGCGTACATCTGCGGCGAGGAGACCGCGCTGATGGATTCCCTCGAGGGTGGCCGGGGCAACCCGCGGCTCAAGCCTCCCTTCCCGGCGCAGGCCGGCCTCTACGGTTGCCCGACGACAATCAACAACGTCGAGACGCTCTCCTGCCTGCCCTACATCGTGGAGCACGGCCCCGAGGCGTTCGCGGCGATTGGCCGTAACGAGCGCAACACCGGGCCGAAGCTCTTCGCGGTCTCCGGACACGTCAAGACGCCCGGCGTGTTCGAGCTGCCGATGGGTATTCCGCTGATGGAGCTGATCGAGGATGTTTGCGGTGGCATGTTGCGGCCTGACAAGAAGCTCAAGGCCGTAATTCCTGGGGGTTCCTCCGTGCCGGTTCTGCGTGCGGAGGAGTGCCAGGACCTGCCCCTGGACTTCGACGCGGTGGCCGAGCGCGGCTCGATGTTCGGTTCCGCGGCCGTGATGGTGATGGACGAGACCACCGATATGGTCAAGGTCCTCGCGCGGATCTCACACTTCTACGCTCATGAGTCCTGCGGCCAGTGCACGCCCTGCCGCGAGGGAACGCCGTGGCTGGAGAAGGTTCTCCAGCGCATCGCGCGGGGCGGGGGAAGGGAAGGCGACTTGGCGCTGCTCGACGACATGGCGGCTCGCATGATGGGCACGACGATCTGTCCCCTGGCCGATGCCGCAGCGATGCCCGTGCGTTCGTTCGTTGAGAAGTTCCGCGAGGAATTCGAGTACTACATCAAGCACGGCCGTTCCATGGTATCGGCCGGGTGACTGGGGTGAGCTGACACATGCCAACGATCACGATCAACGGACGCGAGCTGACGGTTCCCGACGGGAGCACGGTTCTTCAGGCAGCTCATGCGAACGGGATCGACATCCCGCACTTCTGCTATCACGAGGGCCTCTCCGTGGCCGGCAATTGTCGCATTTGCCTGGTCGAGATCGAGAAGTTTCCCAAGCCCGCGATCGCCTGCAATACGGTCGTCTCCGAAGGCATGGTGATTTCCACCGAGTCCGAGAAGGTCCAGGACTTGCGCCGTGGCGTGATGGAGTTCCTGCTGGTCAATCACCCGCTGGACTGTCCGATCTGCGACCAAGCGGGCGAGTGCACGCTCCAGCAGTATTCCTACCAGCATGGATCGAGCCTGACCCGATTCGAAGAGGAAAAGGAGCATGGCCCGAAGCGCAGGGAACTCGGCCCCCATGTGCTCTACGACTGGGAGCGTTGCATCAAGTGCACCCGCTGCATCCGCTTCTGCGAGGAGCTTCCGGGAACCGGTGAGCTGGGTCTCTTCCTGCGCGGCGTGCGTTCCGAGATCGGGACCTTCCCCGGACGCCCGTTGGATAACCCCTACTCGGGCAACGTGGTGGACATCTGCCCGGTCGGCGCCCTGACCCTGCCGGAGTTCCGTTTCCGCTCCCGGGTCTGGTTCCTCACCGATGTGCCCTCCGTCTGTGCGGGATGCTCGAGAGGCTGCTCGATCAATCTCGGCGTCTTGCGCAACGAGATCTATCGGATCACGCCGCGGACGAACCATGCTGTGAACCGCTGGTGGATCTGTGACGAGGGCCGCTTCTGGGCGCGCAAGATCCGCGAACAGGGGGAAACCCGCCTCCAGGGTGCCCGTGGCAGCAGCGATCAGGTCGTTGGCTGGAGTGCGGCCCTGGACGAGGCGGCCGCTGTGCTCTCGTCGGCCAAGAAACGGCGCGTTCGCGTACTGGCGAGTCCTCGAGCCACTCTTGAAGAGACTTGGCTTCTCGCGAAGCTCGCTTCCGGGCCGCTTGAGGGAGCTAAGGTCCACCTGCCGCGTCATGAGCGCGGCGAAGATGACGAGATCCTGATTCGCAAGGACAAGGCTGCCAATCGCCTCGGTGCAGAGCTGATCCTCGAGTCGCTCTGCGGGGGCGCCCAGGATGTCGCGGAGCTCGAAGAGGCTCTGCTCAACGGAGAGGTTGACCTGCTCGTCGCCCTCGGACCCGGGCTCGCCGGTCCGGTGGATGGGGAGAAGGCGCCGTTGAGCGCCAAGGCGCTGGCCCGGGCGGGACAGATCGTCGCGATCGATGCATTTCCCTCGGCACTCAGCGAGGCGGCGTCGATTCGTTTCGCCGCGTCGAGCTGGGGGGAGAGCTCAGGCAGCGTGATCAACTTCGCGGGCCGCGTGCAGCAGATGGAGTCGGCGCTGACGCCCCAGGGGGATCACCGACCGGCGTACATGATCCTCGCGGAGCTCTACGACCGGCTCTCCGCAGAGCCGGCTCCCGCACCCGCCATGGTGGCGCGGTCGATCTCCGGGGATGTGGCGGCGCTGGCTGGGATCAACTGGGTGGATCTTCCGGCTTCGGCCGGGCAGGACGCCGAAGGTTTTGATGCGGCGGTGCAGGCATGCCGTCCTACAGGTGCGGCGGCGAAGATGATCGCCGCCGGCTGGAAGCTATAACCCGGTGACGGCATGAAGCTCTCGCCAAGGAGAGCTTCGGCACCATCCGGGCTTGGGAGGAGCTGTGGATTTTGACTTCATGCCCCTGATCGTGGCGGTGGTTAAGGTCTCGGTCGTCGTCGGTGCTCTCTTCGGGGGTGTGTCGATCATGACCTGGGTCGAACGCCGGGGGTCGGCAATCATGCAGTTGCGTCGCGGGCCGAATCGCGTGGGGCCCTTTGGGCTCTTCCAACCGATCGCGGACGGTCTGAAGTTCTTCTTCAAGGAAGACATCCTGCCGCCCTTCGTTCACAAGCCGACCTTCATCATGGCTCCCGCGATTGCGCTGGTCTGCGCGATGCTTGCTTTTGCCGTGATTCCCTTTGGTGGATCGCTCAATTTCGAGTTCTTCGATGAGGCGATTCCGCTCGTGATCGCCGATGTGGATGGTGGAGTGCTCCTGCTGATGGCTGCGGCGGGCATGGGCGTCTACGGAATCATGCTGGCGGGGTGGTCGTCGAACAACAAGTTCTCCCAGCTTGGCGGACTCCGCGCGGCGTCGCAGGTGATCTCCTACGAACTCGCGCTCGGCCTCGGGGTCATCTCCGTTCTGGTGCTGGCGGGTTCGATGCGTCTGGTGGAGATCGTGCAGATGCAGGAGCAGTTCCTGCACTGGAATATCTTCCGCGCTCCCTTGGGTTTCCTGGTGTTGATGGTCGCCGGTTTTGCCGAGACGAATCGCCTGCCCTTCGATCTGCCCGAGGCGGAGTCCGAGCTGGTGGGTGGCTATCACACCGAATACTCGTCGATGAAGTTTTCGATGTTCTTCATGGCCGAATACATCGCGATGATCACCTCGTCGGCACTTCTCGTGACCCTCTACCTGGGCGGGTATTCGATTCCGCCACGGGTCGTCGAGTTGTTCGGCCTCCAGGGAAACCTCCTGGCCTTCGCCCAAATGGGTGTGTTCGTCGCCAAGCTCGCTTGTTTCCTCTGGTTCTTTGTCTGGATTCGCTGGTCCCTGCCTCGCTTCCGTTTCGATCAGCTGATGCAGATCGGCTGGAAGTCGCTGATTCCTCTCGGCTTCCTTCAAGTGATTGCTTCCGCGCTCTTTGTCATTCTCAAACCGGAGTGGTTCTGATGATTCCACTTGCCCTCCTGGGGGCCATGACGAGCCTGCAGACGATCGTCCTCGGCCTGATCGCCCTCGTCGCGATCATCGCGGCACTGGGCGTCGTGCTCCACCGGAACCCGGTGGTCCAGGGTCTCTTCCTGGTGCTGAACCTGCTGGCGATCGCGGGTCTGTATGCCCTGCTGGGCGCCTACTTCTTCGCGGTGATCCAGGTCCTGGTCTATGCGGGAGCGGTGATGGTGCTGATCATCTTCGTGATCATGCTCTTGAACCTTCAACCTGCGGCGCGTGGCGGATCCGGCCTGACACCCGTGTTTTTTGCGTTCGTCCTGGGCCTCGCGCTTGTCAGCCTGCTGGTGCGTGCGGGCCGCTCCTTCGCCCCGCCGGAGGCCGCGCTCGCGGAGGGCTTCGGTTCGGTGGCTCAGATGGGCAGCTCGCTCTTCATGGGCTACTTCTATCCTTTCGAAGTCATCTCCCTCGCACTGGTGGCTGCCATGGCCGGGGCGATCCTCTTCGCCAAGCGCGATCTGGAGGGCTGAGCGATGCCTGATGCTCCAAGTGCCGCGCTCCTTCTCTCGGCCGTCCTCTTCTCGATCGGTACCTTCGGTGTGCTGACGAGGCGGGGAGCGATCACGATCCTGATGAGCATCGAGCTGATGCTCAACGCGGGCAATCTCGCCTTGATTTCCGTCAGTCGCAGCCTCCCGGGAGGGGGTGCTGACGGGCAGGTGCTCGCGCTCTTCGTCCTGGCGATTGCTGCGGCCGAGGCGGCCGTCGGTCTCGGTCTCGTGATCGCCCTCTTCCGGCTCAAGGGATCGATCGACATCGACCTCGCCCGGCTGCTGCGCTGGTAGCGCTGGCCTGCGGAGACTGAAGCGATGCTGCCGTACCTGATTCTGATCCCCCTCGCGCCTCTGACCGGCTTCCTGCTGGTCGGACTCCTCGGGTCGATGGGTTTGATCGACGATCGCTGGTCCCATCGGATCGCCGTGTCTGCCTCCGCGCTGGCCTGCATCTTGTCCATCGGTGTGGCGGTCGACTTCTCCGGAGGGCTCGACGACTGCCAGACCCTCGTCGCGGCGTCTCCTGACGCCTATGAACTCGTCTTGGGAGACGAGAACGAGGCTGCGCGTTTCGAGGTGACGTACTGGGAATGGCTTCCCCTCGGCGAGGTCTCTCTGCGCGGTTGGGACGAGCATCACACGCGCCTGGCGAATCTCAACGTGGGATGGACCTTCTCGGTTGACGCGCTCACGATCATCATGCTTCTCGTCGTCTCTTTCGTCGGGACGCTGATTCATATCTACTCGATCGGTTATATGGCGGGAGAGGCGGGCTACTACCGCTTCTTCTGCTATCTCAATCTCTTCATGACCATGATGCTGACCCTGGTGCTCGGGGGGAACCTGCTCGTCATGTTCGTGGGCTGGGAAGGCGTGGGCCTCTGCTCTTACCTCCTGATCGGCTTCTACTACGACCAGGTCTTCGACAAGGAGAGTGGCCTGACCTGCGCGGATGCCGGCCGCAAGGCCTTCATCACGAACCGCATCGGTGACTTCGGCTTCCTGCTCGGCGGCCTGTTGCTCATCGTGACCTTCGGCAGCGTGGACTTCTCCGAGATTGCCGGGATGATCAATGCGTCCTCGGCCTTCTGGTACGGGACACCCCTCCTGACGGGGATCGGGATCCTGCTCTTCGTCGGCGCCACGGGCAAGAGCGCCCAGGTGCCGCTCTACGTCTGGCTGCCCGACGCGATGGCCGGTCCGACGCCGGTCTCGGCCCTGATCCATGCCGCGACCATGGTGACGGCGGGGGTCTACATGCTGGCCCGAATGAGTGCGCTCTTCTGGCATGCCCCGGGCGCGATGTTTGTCGTCGCCGTCGTGGGCTGCCTGACCGCGGTCTTCGCGGCGACGATGGGCATGGCGCAATACGACATCAAGAAGGTCCTGGCCTATTCCACGGTCTCGCAGCTCGGCTTCATGTTCCTCGGTGCGGGTGTCGGTGCGTTCGTCGCCGCCATCTTCCACCTGATGACCCACGCATTCTTCAAGGCCTGTCTCTTTCTCGGATCCGGTTCGGTGATTGCTCGGGCGGGACACAGCAACGACATGCGCCTCTACGGCGGCCTGAAGAAGTGGATGCCGATTACTTTCGCGACTTACCTGGTCGCCACCCTGGCCATCACGGGCTTGCCCCTCCTGTCGGGCTTCATGTCGAAGGATGAGATTCTCGCCCGCTCCCTCTTCTCCACGAGGGGTTTCTTCTGGCTCTGGGTCTTCGGTGTGATCGGTGCGGTCATGACCTCCTTCTACATGTTCCGCTCGGTATGGATGACCTTCCTCGGGGAGAACCGCTCCCCCGAGAAGGTCCGCGAGAACCTGAAGGAGTCGCCGCGCACCATGACCTGGGTTCTCGTGATCCTCGCCACCGGCGCGGCCTTCCTCGGCCTGCTCGGCATTCCCGGCGGTGTCTCCAACCTGGTCGGTCTGGGGGACATCAACTGGCTCGAGCATCATCTGCACCCGGTGGTCGCCGCTCGCGGCGTCGTCGCGATGGCGTCACACGGCCACGCCACGGAGGCCGGGCTTGCCGAGCACGGGCCTGCGGTCTCGGAGCACGGCGACGTCGCCGCCGAGCACGGAGCCGTTGGATCTGAGCCCGGCAACGTGGCTGCCGGGCACGAGGGTGTTCGTGCAGGGCATCAGGCGGAGGACGTTCTCCGGGAGGGACTGTCGGTGCACCCGACGATGGGCCAGGAGTGGGCGCTCTTCTTCCTGGCGGCCGGCGTCTTCGCCCTGGGCCTCCTCTTGGCTTTCTGGTCTTACGGCAACAACGCGGCTCGGGCCAAGGCTCTCGAGCCGAAGCTGACCTATGTCCGGAGACTCCTCTACCGCAAGTGGTTCGTGGACGAGATCTACGATGCTCTCGTGCTCAAGCCCTTCTGGGGCCTGAGCCGTTTCTTCGCAGGCTTCGACCAGCGGGTTGTCGATGGTGCGGTGAACTTCAGTGCTGCGGCGACCGAGTTGACGGGCCAGGTGATGAAGCTCTTCCAGACAGGAGTCGTGCGGCACTACGCTGTCTGGCTGCTCTCGGGAGCCGTCTTCCTCATCTGGATCATGACGAAATAACCTGGAGACCTGGCCGATGCCTGGTTTGGAGTTGATCAATCTCAGGGCGATGATGCCGACGCTGTTTCCCGCAGTGTACGGACTGCTGCTCTTGGTGTTCATCCCGCTGCTCAAGCACGACAGGCGCTGGCAGTGGAGCTGCGCCGTCGGCGGTATGTTCGTCTCCGTGCTGGTGCCGGCGACCATGTTGACCCAGTGGACCTTCGGGCTCGAGTTCATCGAGACGGCTGCGGGTGTGCCAGGGATGGCGATGGTGCATCTCGACCAACTCGCGCTCTGGCTCGATGTGATCTTCGGCATCGCCGGTCTGCTCGCCGTGCTCGTCATGCCGGCCTACCTGCGGCGGGCGGGGGCCTACCGGCCAGAGATCTTCCCGCTGCTCTTCTTCTCGGTCGCGGGCATGTCGATGATGGTCTCGACCGAGAACCTCGTCATGATCTTCGTCGGACTGGAGGTCTTCTCGATTTCGCTTTACGTCATGTGCGGGCTGGCCCGCGAACGCATTGTCTCCGTGGAGGCCGCGCTGAAGTACTTCCTGCTCGGGGCCTTCTCGGCGGGCTTCCTGGTCTACGGCATGGCCCTGGTCTACGGGGCCACGGGACATCTGGACCTGCCCGGCATCTCCGCGGCGATCTCGGGGATGGGAGAGATCTACTCGATGCCGATGCTGCTCACCGGAGCAGCGATGATCCTGGTCACCTTCGCATTCAAGATCGGCGCGGTGCCCTTCCACTTCTGGGTCCCTGACGTCTACCAAGGTGCTCCCACGCCGGTGACGGCCTTCATGGCCGCGGGAACCAAGGCGGCGGCTTTCGGCATCCTGCTCCGCATCCTGCACTCGGGTTTCGGCAGCTCGGAAGACGTCTCCGGGCGTTGGTTGATCGCCCTTTCGGTCCTTGCCGTGCTGACGATGCTCATCGGCAACCTCCTCGCGCTGGTGCAGGACCGCCTCAAGCGCCTGCTCGCGTTCTCGAGCATCGCCCATGCGGGGTACCTGCTGCTCGCGTTGATCGCGCCGCTCGAGATCGGTGCGAAGAACGTTCTCTTCTACCTCTTGGCCTACACCTTCATGACGGTAGGCGCGTTCATCGTGCTCTCGCTCTTCCAGGGTGAAGAAGGGGAGGATGCCGACCACATCTCGCAGATTGCGGGCCTGTGGAAACGCCGCCCGATCCTCTCGCTGGCGATGGGGGTCTTCATGTTCTCGCTGATCGGCATCCCGCCGATGGGCGGGTTCACGGGCAAGTACATGATCTTCATCGCGGCGATCAAGTCCGGGCATGTCTTGCTGGCGGCCGTGATGGGCCTTGCCGCGGTGATCGGCGCTGCGTACTACCTGCGCGTGATCGTGGCGGTTTTCTTCAAGGCTCCCGAAGCTGATCTCATCGAACGGATCGAAGTGCCGGGTGCGGCTGTCATCGCATTGCTCATCGCGGTGATCGGGACCTTCCTGCTGGGCATCATGCCCTCACTGGTGCTCGAGCCACTGGCCCATGTGGGAACGGCTCTGCTCCCGTGAGCCTGGCCAAACGCATCGACCCTAGCTGGGTAGCCGTGGATCTCGAGGTAGAGGATCAGGCCGAGCTCTTTCGCTGGGTGACGGAGCGCATGGCGTCCACGGGCTTCCTCGCGGATGCCGATGCCGCCTGCCAACGTCTCCTGGAGCGGGAGAGAATCGTCAGCACGGCGATCTGCCCCGGTGTCGCCGTTCCCCATGCGCGCTGCGACGAAGTCAAAGGCATCGGCCTGTGCGTGGTCCGCCTGGCGAAGGGCATGGATTTCGCCGCGCGCGACGGGCAGCCCGTGCGGCTGATCTTCGCCCTGATGGGTCCACCCGAGGCCACTGCCGAGCACGTCAAGGTCCTCGGCGAAATCGCCCGCCTGATCCAACAGCGATCCAAGCTCGATGCCCTGCTGAACGCGGAATCCCCGGAAGCTCTGCTCGCGATCCTCAGCTGACTCGGCCCCCCGGCGGCATGTGGGGCGCTGGTCCTCGATAGACAAAGACACCACATTCGGCGTAGAGCAGGGGGTGGGGCTCATGTTCCCCCGGGAGATACGCCATGGTGAACAAGCAGGTTGCGGGTCGCTGGAAAACTAGAGTCAGGATCGGGCTTGTCGTGGTGGTGGGTGCCTTCGTGCTGCTGCTGGCCGCCCTCTACACGACCTTCACCGCAATGAGTCGCCATGGTGTCAAGACCGACGTCGCCATGTGGGAGGAGCGGCTCGGGACCCCCGAGGAACTCTATGCGCGATATCCCCATCGGGAGGTGAACCCGAGCGCCCTGAAGGTCGAAACGCTATCTGCCGAGTTGGGCGTCGATCTTGCGACGAAGATCATGTCGGAGCGCACACATCCTCGTGCGGACGCCGCGGACGATTTCGAGAGCATCGGTGACGATATTCACCAGTACACCTGGCAGGAGTGGGCCCGGTCGGGCGCCGGCTCGGCGCCGCCACCCGAGGCTCTCGCGGCGTTTCTCACCGCACATGCCGAGGCGCTCGAGGCCTTGCGCCAAGCCCTGCGCGAGGGAGAGGCCCCGCGCTGGGAGTTACAGCTCGAGAAGGGTCTCGAGGGCCCGATTCCCAACCTGCTCGGGCAGATCAAGCTCCAGCGCCTGCTGATGTCGGAGGCTCTTGCGCAGAACCATGCGGGCCACACCGGAAAGGCGCTCGAGACCCTCGAGGCCGCGGGACGGTTGAACGAGGCTCTCGCTGACGACCCGATTCTCATCACGCAGCTGATCGCCGTCGCTGCTCATCGGATGCAGGCCATGACCTTACGCCGCTTGGAGGAGATCCCCGGCGTCTGGGCACAGACACTGGCGGAACACGACTATGAGGAGACGATGCGTACAGCAATAAGCCTCGAAGCGTGGAATCTGGCCCACCTCGATCCCGCCCAGGTCGCGGAGGGCCTGCCATGGTGGCAGCGTCTTCTCGCGCGGGTTGGCGCGCCCTACATCCGGTCCTGCGCCTATGACACGAGCCGGCGATGGATGCGTCGACTCGACGCCCAGGCGGCGAACCCGGGGCCCTGCCGGATGGCGGGAGATCTATCAGACAGGAACGAAGAGTGGCCGACCTCTTGGTGGAACGTCTATGGCCAGTTTTTCGGCAATCCGCTTCACCTCGCCTTCAGCGCCTTCGGCCGCGTCTCCCGCATGGAGGTCGAGGACGAACTGACCGGGCAGTGGATCGAGCTGACGAACGCACGCCGCACGGCGGGGGGCGAGTGGCCAGGGGCGTGGCCCCGGTCTGTGCCCTCTCAGGCCTGCCCGCAAGGGCACTGGACCTACGAGATCAGCCCGGACGGCGAGGCCTCCATCGCCTTCAGCGAGAGCCTGGAATGGCCCCAGTTTCAGGGGGCGAAGAGCTCGGGCCGCCGCTCTTCGGCCATCGAAGGCGTGTGATCCTGATCCAGACGACGCAGCGGTGGGTGACACCGGCCCGCTGAAAAGAGGTATTACTTTCACTCCAATCGCAGTACATTCAGGGTCAGGCTGAACGGCTGAGAGGCGGACTTGCCGCGTAAGTCATGAAACGGTGGGGAGATAAGGAGTAGAAGGTGCTCCCCCTGCGCGTGTGTGCCGCTCTGATGGCCTTGCTCTTTAGCGTCCCGGCGGTCGTCGGGCAGAGTACGATTCCTCCGAAGAGCGGTGGCGGATCCCCTCGAGACAGCGAACCCGTGGTCCTTCAGGGTGCCGCCTTCGCGGACTTGCTGGGCGAGGAGATCGGCGCGATCCGCATTTACTACCTCAACGCGGGCGAGGGCCGTTTCGACCCGATTCCCTTCCAGGTGGACGAGCGCATCGCGAAAGTCTTCAACGAGGGGAACGAATTCGAGTTCAGCGAAGTGATCTACGACGTGCTCCACGAGGAGGATGGGCTCTTCGATGCCAACGACGAGATCGCCTTCATGTACGAGGACGCGGGCGTGCGGGCGCCTGCCGAAGTGCCCTGGCCCGATGGGGCGGGAGACCTGCGCTACGAGATCGCCGTCGACGATCCGCGCCCGGGGTCGGGGTCGCCGCTGCGCTATGCCTATCTCTTCACCGGGGTGGCGCTGCCGCTCTCCGAGCTGAATTACGTCAGCTGGAATCTCCAGCCGGGTGGGGCGATCTCATCGGAAGCCTTCGAGCTGGGCTTCGAGGACCGCTGGCTGTTGACCGAGTACCGCGTCCTGCCGCCCTGTGGCGATGGCAGCGACCTGATCGACCGGGTGAAGGGCCGCGCCGCACCGCTCCCTGAGACCCGGGAGGACGAGGAGGGCTGGAACACGAGTTCAACCTACCTGGGAGGACTCGTCGGCCCGATTCGTGCGATTCGCTATGTGCGGGGAGCGACCTCCGCGATCAACACGATCCATCACGACCTGGTCTACCGGAACTTCTGGACCCGGGCCGTGAATCTGCGGGTTCACGCACTCGCCAGGATCTGGTTCTATATCGACTGGCTCCCGCGCAGCGGCACAGAACTCTTCACACCTGATGCGATGAGCGGCGTGCCCATCGATGGGGTTGCCGACACGGACGTGGGGGAGGCCTACCAGGATTGGCAGGTGGTGGCCGGGCCCGGAGGCGGGCTGGGACTCGCGTTGAGAGTTCCAGACTCGAACTTGTTCGAGGACAAACGTTTCTTCTACAGAGATGACGAGAACTTCAACGACCAGATTCCGACGGATCCAGACTATGGTGACGACGACGACTCGGCCTATGGAGCCCACGGGGTGACCATTACCGGGATCGAGAACGCCAACACGACGGCGATTCCCATCGCTTGGCGGGTGTACCCGATCTGTTCGGGCGATGGAGATGGACAGCTCGGCGAGACTCTTCAAGAATTGACAGAGAACCCGCTCCAGAGTGAGGTCGAGCCCCAATGGTCTGCGGCAACGCTCGTGAGGACACTCAGGATCCAGGTGCTCGGGGCCGATCTCAAGCTCGAATGGGATGCTCTCCCGGAAATCGATACCTATCGCGTCTACTCTTCAGCCTCGCCCGCAGCCGCTCGTGAGCAGTGGTCGCTGCTCTCCTCGACCCACGAACCCTTCTATCTCGATCAGGGAGAGGCGAGCCTGCCGGACAACCGCTTCTACTCGATCGTGGGAATCACCCCCGGTGGCGGGGAGGGCGGCTGGTAGCCGTTCCGTTTCTGGCCGATTTCCACGAATCCGGAATTCGCCCGGTGGGGAGCAGTCCTTGGGGGGTCGTTAAAGAAACGGCGCCCGAAACCTGCCATGGAGGCTGGCGGCCTCTTAGCGGGGTCCGAGCCAGGGAGTCTGGGCGGTGAGGGAACTCAGCCCAGGAT
>JANTFM010000047.1 GCA_024763475.1 Acidobacteriota bacterium
CAGGAGCTTCTGGCGAAGGGAACGCCAACTCAAGGGGTTGAGAGTTTTGGTCCTTGGCTCACGATCTCGCGGCAGATGGGGTCCCTGGGTACAGAGCTTGCGGCGCGCCTCGCGCAGCCCCTGGGCTGGAGGGTCTACGACCGGGAGATCATCACAGCGATCGCCCGGGAGACTGAGAGTCCGGAGATGGTCATCGAGAGCCGGGATGGGCACGCCACGGGCAAGATGGATCGCTACCTGTCTTTCTTCACCTCCTCGCAGGACCCCGGCCAGGCCAGATACCTGCACGAGATGCGCCAGGTCGTCACGCATCTGGCCCAGGAGGGTCGTGCGATCATCCTGGGGCGCGGCGCGAACTGGCTCCTCCATGAAGGCCGTGGGATCAAGCTGCGCCTCGTCTGTCCCCTCGAAGACAGAATCGACCGTGTTGCGAAACGGCGGGAGATCAGTCTCCTGGAGGCTCGGGACCTGGTGTGTGAGAACGACGAAGCCCAGCGGCGCTTCATTCGCCATGTCTACGGCCGGGACATCGAGGATCCGCTGGGCTACGACCTGATCCTGAATATGGGTGAGCTTGGGCTGGAGCGGGCTGCTTTGCTGCTGGTTGCGGCGTTGGGATAGTCGCTCAGTCACCAAAGCTGTAGGTCATGCCGGCATAGAAGTAACTCCCGCGCAGCGGCCCCCAGTTGTAGTCCGTGACCCGATCGCCAAGATCCGCCTGCACGTACGCGCCGATATTGTCCATTCCCGCGAACAGCTCGATCTCTTCTCCGATGCTTCCCGAGACGTAGAGGTTGTAGACCCAGAAATCCTCGGTCGGAAAAAAGTCCGGGTTGAGCTGGGAGCCTGCGACTCCGGAGCTTCCCGCATCGAAGTGCTGAATCAGCATCTGTCCGGTGTACTGTGCGCTCAGGCTGACGGCCAGGCCCTTGACGGGTTCGAGGTCGATGCCGAGGCTCGCGCTGCTGTCCGGCCGGTAGGGCAGCTCATCGCTGTGGAAGACGTACTCCATGGGCCGACCGAAGAAGTCGATCAATGCAGGTAGCGCATCGTCCGCGCTGGTGTTTTCGTGATCCTGCCAAGAGTAGGCGCCTTTGATCGTCAGCCACGAGTTGACGGAGTACCGTGCGTCGGCAGATAACGACCTGATCCGTGATTTCGGCACGTTCAGGTGCTGATAAGTCGGCTGGTACTGGTAGACCAGCACGGCCATGTTGAGTACCTGGTTCTCGAGCTCGGTGAAGAACGCGGAGGCATTGATCTTCAGGCGTGCTCCGGGCTGGTAGGTGTATTCCGCCCCGAAACTTGTCGTTTCTTCCATCTTGATGCCGCGATTGCCCCGATAACGTCGGCCGCAACAGACTTCTTCGTAGGACGGCGGGGGCTGCTGCAAACCGGCGCCAGCTGTCAGACGGAAGGTTGATGCCGGGCTAGGTTTAAAGGTCAGCGCGGATCGAGGCAGCACGGAACGATCCTCGGGCAGATCGAAGGGGAGCCATTGCAAGCGCGACTCTTCATCCTGGTACGTGAAATCCACCCAGCGTGCTCCCACGGTCAGGTCGACCCGGCGTCCGAGGCTCCAGCTGCTCTCGACCCAGGCGCCATCTTCCTTGATCGTCTCGTGCTGCCAGATGTCCAGGGCTTCGGGGAAAGGATTCCCCTGGGTGATGTTGTAACGAACATCGACGATGCCGAACTTGCGCTCGATGCTGCTCACGCCGGCGCGAAGCATCATCCGTGTGCCCACGGGGCGAGAGTAGTCTGCTTGCCACTGAGCGTACTCTTCATCAATCTTGTAGGTGGGAATCCGCAACGTGTCGGGTCCAAAGAGTGTCTCGCGGATGTCCGAATAGCGCTGGGAGTACAAAGCGCCTACCGCGACTTGCGACCCGTCGCGGAAGCTGCCTTCGTACAGCAAGTCGTACTGCTGCCGGTCGAAATCCACGTCTTCGATGTTGTAGATCGTATGATCCGGAGTGGAGTGAAAAAAATCGTACGAGGCGGGACCGTCGAGTTGAAACTCCTCGTAGTGCGAAAGGCCCACTCGCAGTACGTGATCCCTGCTGAGAGCAAAGCGGCCCCGTCCTTCGATCGTGCGCCGCTGAAAGCTCGGCAGATCCGGGTTCCCATCCTCGTTGCCGTCCACGATCGACGATCGTCCATAGGTCCCGATCAGGGAGCCCTCGAACCAGCTCTCTTTCAGGCCCAGGTGCAGGCGTCCGCCTCTCCATCCCTCATCCCCGGCCTCGAAGCCCAAGTGGCCGCTGAACCCTCGCTCGGGGCGCTTACGATCCAGGATGAGTTTTCCTCCGATCGCGCCACCGGCAGTCGAGGATCGTCCCGCCCCTTTCTCTACCTCGATGTTGTCGAGTACTGTCGGCGGCATGACTCCCAACAGATACACTTGTGCGAGTCCCGGGGGGACCGGCAGGCCATCGCAGATCATCTCGATGTACTCGCCGCTGAACCCTCCCATCGAGAGGTCCGCGCTGTTGCAATTCGTGCACATCGTCTGGATCACGACGCCGCTCTCACCCTGCAGAGTCTTGGTCACGGACGCATCGAGGGCTTCTGATTGCGTCCCCTTCTCTTGCGTCTCGTCTTCGGCCGGGGTCTTCCCGGACTGGGGTGTCTGGGATCGCGGTTCCTCCGCGAGGACTGAAAAGGGACACAGGCACAGCAACAAGACCAGCACACCTACGGCGGGGAGGCGATTCATCGTTCAGCTCCTGATGGATCCGGGTTCACAGAATGATGCGCTGACTCGGCGACGACACCGAGCCAGCGCATCTCATCGACATGGGATTATACGACAACTCCCCCATCCCCAAAAGGATAGTTGGCCTGTCCGGATGGAGACTCGCTATCCGCGCCAGGCTCCTAGGGAAGGCTGGAGAATTGCTCTCCGCGCCAGGTTCCTAGGGAAGGCTAGAGAATTGCTCTCCGCGCCAGGCTCCTAGGGAAGGCAGGTATCCATCGTCCCTACCAGCTTGTCCAGGACCGAGCGGATCGCACTCTCTCCAAAGCCTGCGTCGCTGTAGACGACGCGCAGTCCACTGTCGAGGATGACGTTGCTGGGGTAGGCGTTGTGCTTGTTGTACTTGGGCCACGCTTTCTGTGTATCGCCCGACTCGACATTCGGATCCCCGAAGCAGGGGAAGGTATGATCCGGGTTCGGATCCTCTCGGTCCGACCAGTCGCGGCACTCCGCCGGGCCGGGCCGGCCGACCCAGTCGATGATGCTGTCGTACTCATCGCTGAGTACGGTCAGCACCTGCACGCCACGGTCCTTGTAGTCCTGGTAAAGGGTCTCGAGCACGTCTGCCTCGGAGCGGCAGGGCCCGCACCAGATCGCGGACAGGTCCAGAAGGATCGGATGTCCACGGTACTCGTAGAGACTTTCCAGATGCTCGAGCTCATTCGGCAGCTCGAAGTCTTGACCGCAGGTCCACATGGTGAAGTCCGGGGCGCCGTGATAGCCGATCGTGTCACAGAGGTCGGTCACCGTGTAGCCGGCACGCTCCACGCCGTCGCTGTTGATCCCGAGTGTTCCCTCGAGGTTGTCGCCACGCCCGGAGACCAGGAAGTACTTGTTGCCGGCTCCCGAGGCGACCTGTGCCCGGCGCATCCCGCCGTTGACTTCATCTCCGGCGGTTGCGCCGAGTCCGTCCGCGACCACATGGCTATCAAAAGTCCCAAGGTCACCGACCCACACCGTGTACTCGCGTTCCGGCAGGGCCGGGTCCGTCCCGTCGTCACGCGGCTGGAGGGCATCAAAGCCCAAGTCTTCCCAATAGACCCAGACATCATCGCCGCCAGCCTTGCCGACCTTGACCGGGAACGGCGAGCCAGGTCTCGAGACCTCTCGCGGGCCCGGGGCTAGATCGCGCACGACCCGGTAGAGGCCGCCCGCGTTCCCGCCGCTGTTGCGGGCGACGAGGTAGAGGAATCCGTCGTTGCCGGTCGCCACGTCCGTGTACGCGGTCGGGCAATCCGCCAGTGCCGAAGCATCGAGGAAAGTCATCGAGCTGGAGAACTCATCCAGATCATCCCCGGTCGTCACGATCCGGACGATCTCGTTGCCGGAATCCGCGGCCAGGAAGAGGTTGTTGAGGAAGGACTCGTCCGGCTCATCGATACCGGCTGCTCCCAGCGCATCGCAGTCATCGTCGCCGGTCGCCGCACCATCGCAGTGTTCGGCGGCTTCGTCTCTCATCTCGCAGTAGGCGTTCTCCGTAAAGAAATTCACCCGCGGGGGGCAATCCAGATCCGAAGTGCAGGGCTGGTCGAAGTTGTCCGATCCCACGCAGATGCCGGAGGCATTGTCGTCGGTCTTCGCGACGCCGGGGCGATGGTCAGGTCCGAGCGCATCGTCATCGCTGTCGCGTCCATCTGCCGCTTGATCCGGGAACGCGTTGCCCGCATAGAAAGCCAGTCCTGCCGCCCCGATCGGAGACGCCCAGGAGATCAGCGGATCGTCGTAGCTGCCACCGGAGTTGCCCGAGGTGTGGTCCCATCCCAGGTTGCCCGCGGCCGGTACCGCATTGGCCTCGTCCTCGGTCGAGTCGCTGGTTGCGCCTGCATCCGCCAGGTAGACTTGGCCATTCGAGCCCACGACGACTCCTTTTCCATCCCGAACACCCTTGGCGTAGACGAAGCTGCCAGCCGTTGGGTTGTCATCCGGTACCGAGCCGTCCGCATTGGCGCGCAGGACCTTTCCCGTTAGCAGGGCATCATCTTGCGCACTTCCCGGATTCTCGACATCTCCGGTCGCCACGTAGAGCTTGCCATCCGAGCCGAAGGCGATTCCGCCTCCATTGCGCAGGAAGGACGCACCGGCTCCCAGGTCGCTGAAGATGTCCAGCGCAGACGAACAGGTGCCGCCGGACAGCACGAAGCGGGTCACCTTGTTTCGATTGCTTGCCGAAGAGGTGTAGTAGAGATAGATAAACCCGTTCCTCCCGAAATCCGGATCTACGGCAACTCCCAGCAGGCCGCCCTCGCCCGTGGCGTTGACACCGACCGTGCAGACGGCAGCTGAGGCCAGTTCGCCTCCCTCGACCATCCGGAGCATGCCGGTCGTGCGCTCGGTGATCAGGATTTGGCCTGCGGGGGTCATGGCCAGCGAAGAGGGCTCCGTCAGCCCGTCCACCGCCAGCTCAAGGTGATAGCCCTCGGGCAGTTCTGCGCCGAAGGTGAGTCCCCCGGCGATCAACAGACCAACAGACGCGACGATGCCTCGACCCAGTTTCCCAATTCTCATCGGAGTCTCATCCTTCCCCTTGGTGCCCACACTAAGACGGAACACACTTGAACTCGTACGAACAAAACCATGCCCTGCGCCACCCGGAGGCGCGCGTCCTTCCCCTGTTCCCATCGGGTGCCCTGGGCCGGGAAGTGACCATTTTCTATACGCTTTTTTCCGGCCGGTTGCCGGGAAAAGAACAGAAAAGCTGTCGGATGCTTTGGGATTCGTGAAGGCTAGCCGGTTCACATGCGAGTGTGTCGCCTTGAGCTGCCCAGAAAAGCGCGGGAACGGGGTATCGTGGACGCGAGGCCGGTGGTTTCGACTAGGAAAAATCCAGTATGAACACCGAACCGCGTCCCAGTTCGGACTCGACCCGGATCGAAGCTCCATGCAGGGTCATCAGGTGTTTGACGATGGCGAGGCCGAGGCCCGTGCCGCCGCGTTTTCCCGAGCGTGCGGGGTCGAGCCGGAAGAAGCGCTGGAAGACGCGTGTGAGGTTCTCGGCAGAGATGCCCGGTCCTTCGTCCTCGATGCGCAGCATGTACCCTTCTCCTGTGACCCGAACGAATCCTCCCACGCGGTTGAACTTCATGGCGTTGTCGAGGAGGTTGATCATGATCTGCTCGAAGCGGAGCGGGTCGACCGTCAGGGCGAGGGGCGACTCGATGTCGATGCTGATGATCAACTCCTGTTGGGCGTAGCGGGGTGCGAGCTGAGCGACGATGTCCTCGATGACCGGGGCGATGTCGTCGATCTGCTCGAGGCTCAGGGTGATCGCTCCGGTCTCGATGCTGGAGAGCGTTGTCAGATCGCCCAGGAGGGCTGCCATCCGTTCGGCCTGGCGGGTGATTGTGTGAAGGAAGCGCTCTCGCACCTCCACGTCGTCGAGAGCCCCTTCGAGAAGTGTTGTCGCGGCAGCTTGAATGGACGTGAGGGGTGTGCGCAATTCGTGGGAGATGTCGGCGACAAACTCCTTGCGAAGTTCCTCGAGCGCTTCGATGCGGGTGATATCGTAGAGCAGGACGAGCACTCCTGCCGAGTCCTCTCCGTTGTGCAGGGCCAAGGGTGCGACGTGGGCGTCGAAGTGCCGCTCGTCGTTTCCCGGTCCCCCGATTCGTTCGCTTCTTTCGACTTGGTCGAGGAGGGTGCCTGCAACCAGGTCAGCGAGTTCTCGATTCCGCACGGTCTCGGCGAGGAGTTGCCCCACGGGATCCGTGTCGATGCGCAGGATGGGCCGCATGGCCGGGTTCGCGAGGCGGATCCGACCCTTGGCATCGATGACAAGCACGCCACCGCGCATGCCGCAAACGACCGAGTCGAAGAGGGCCTGCCGGTCCTGAAGCTCGCCGATCTTGCCGAGAAGGGTGTCCCGCATGTGAGATATCGAGGAGGAGAGCCGGTCCAGCTCCTGGGTGTTGGCTCCTGGGACTTCGCGGTCGAGTGCTCCCTTGGAGACGGAGTCCGCGGCCAGGGCGATGGACTCGATGGGTCGCGTCAGGAGGCGTGCGCCCGTGTAGGAGAGGGCGACCAGGACCAGCATCGAGATGAGGGATAGCGCGATCGCCGACAGAAGGTATGACGATTGGGTGGCGCGCACCTGCTCCTCGGGAAGGGCCAGGCGCACGGTGGCGACGCGACTTCGCGGATTGAGGGGTTGGACTCGGCGCGCCAGGTAGTAGTAGCGCTCTCCCGTACGCTCCGACAGGCGCAGGTTCTTGCCGTAGTCCTGGGTGCGGGCGAGCCTGATCTCGGGGCGATCCCGATGGTTGTCCATCCGCTCGATCTCCCCGAGCGTGTGCTCGGAGTCCGCCACGAGCTGTCCCTCCTTGTCAATCAGCGAAACTCTGACTTCGAGGAGTTGGGCCCAGTTCCTCGTCCAGGCTTGTAGGGTATCGCTGCTGACCGGCGATTCGGCAGGTCCCGGCGAGTCAGCGGGTCCCGCGAGCCAGGTCGCGATCAGGGCGGACTCGGCGCGCAGCCGGTCGACGTAGCGGCTTTCTACCGCTGCGCGGATCAGCAGGAACGCACCCGCCCCAACGAGGAGCGAGGTGACGAGAGCCACGGGCAGGAGCCCGAGCAGCAGTTTGTGGCGCAGCTTCATGGGCACTCCGAACCAGCCAACACTCTCCGTGGTCCTTGTCACGACGGGAAGGCGGGGCGGTGACAATGATGTTGCAGCGAGGCGCAGGATATCTCGAGGTGGCTTCGGAATCCCGTAGCCCTTTCCCGCGCGGGATCCCGAGCCGAAGCCCCCTCACTCCGCCCGTTCCAACCGCTCATTTCCGCCGAATCGCAGCCCTGTTCGCCGGGTCAGGAGTGGAAGCGGTAGCCCACGCCGATGACGGTCTCGATGCGATCTGATTCCGGGCCGAGTTTCTTTCGCAGGCGGCGAATGTGGGTGTCCACCGTGCGGGAATCCACGTCTTCGGCATAACCCCAGACCTCCGCCAGTAACCGGTTGCGGCTCTGCACGCGACCCGGGCGGCTCATCAGGTGCGCGAGGAGACGGAACTCGGTCGAGGTGAGAACAACCTCCTCCCCCGCCACGAGCAGCTTGTGGGCCTCGGGGAGCAGCTGAATTCTGCCCACGACGATGGACTTGCCCTGGCGGGTTTCGTCTCGATCGCGACGCCGGAGTACGGCTTTGATCCGGAGAATGACCTCGCGCGAGCTGAAGGGCTTGGTGACATAGTCGTCCGCACCGAGCTCGAGGCCGACGACACGGTCTGTCTCCTCGCTGCGTGCCGTCAACATGATGATCGGCAGCTCTGTGGTTTCCGGCGCGCGCTTCAGCTGGCGGCAGATCTCCAAGCCATCGACGCCGGGCAGCATCAGGTCGAGCAGGACGAGATCCGGCACCTGCCGTTGAATCCCTGCGAGGGCACTGTCGCCCCGTGCATAGGCGTCCACGGTGTAGCCTTCCCGCTGGAGGGTGTACTCGAGGATCTCAAGAATGTCTGCATCGTCCTCGACGACGGCGATGCGATGGGAAGAAGTCATGGATTCCACCGTGGAGCGAAGAATGTTGCACGCTGACGATTCAGCCAAGAAGCCTTATTGCTCAACATAATACAAACAAATCCACGCACTGGCGGAGCGACGTCGCTGCCGAAAACGGAGTGCAACATTCTTCGCTCCACGGTGCATGGTATCAATCTTCCGGCGTATTGACCCTGAGGACGACTTTGCCCAGGGCGCGGCGCTGCTCGAGAAGCTCGTGCGCTCTGGCGAGCTCCCCGAAGGGGAAGGTCTCGGAGATCACGGCTCGGAATCGGCCTGCCGCGAAGAGGTCGGCGATGCGGTGCAGGTCCGCCTTGCGCCCCATCGTCGAGCCAAGGATCTCCTGGTTCTTGAAGAAGAGCGGGCGGAAATCGCTCTTGAGCGAGAATCCTGAGCTGGCTCCACAGAACACGTAGCGTCCACCCTTTCCCAGAGCGCGCATCGAGGGCGCGAAGGTGTCCTCCCCGATGTGGTCGAAGACGATGTCGACTCCACCGGGGCCAGCCCAATCCTTGACCCGTTTCAACCACGTTCCATCCTTGTAGGACACGACCTCGTCAGCACCGAGCTCCCGGCCGAGATCCAGTTTCTCCTGGTTTCCGGCCGTTGCGAGAATGAGGGCTCCATGGACGCGGGCGATCTGGATCGCCGCGGAGGAGACTCCCGAGGCTGCCGCATGGATCACGATGCGGTCCCCGGCGCGTAGCCGCGCCTTGTGAATCAGCATCTGCCAGGCCGTCATGAAGGTCAGGGGAAAGGACGCAGCCTCCTCGATGGAAAGCCCCGCGGGAATAGGCGCCACGTTCTCGCGCGGAACCACGATCTGCTCTGCGGCGGTGCCATCCCGGGACTCGCCGAGGATCCCGTACTCGCCGCAGAGGCTGTCTTCTCCGGCAAGGCAGGCTCGGCATACGCCGCAGGAGGTGCCGGGCAACACGAAGACTCTCGTGCCGGGAGCAGGGCCCTCTACGCCGGGGCCGAGAGCATCGACGATGCCGGCGCCGTCGGATCCCGGGATGAGAGGCAGCGGGAAACGGACACCGGGAATGCCGCGCCGGACCCAGAGATCCAGGTGGTTCAACGCCATCGCCTCGACTCTTATCCGGATTTGGCCCGGGCCGGGCTCAGGGGTGTCTTGTTCCGACAGCTCTAGGACTTCCGGGCCACCATGACGCGTGATTCGATAGGCTTTCATCTCGTCCACCCGCAGAAATTCTACGATTCTTCGTCGCCGGGGTACTCCCGGCGATCGGAGTCTCTCACGAATTCCAGGCGGTCGGAAGACGGGTCCTCGATGAGAGCCGCTTGCTGCGTTTGGAAAAAGAGGGGGCTGCCAGGACTACACGTGGAGACACTCGCGGGAGATAATGGACTGGACCTGACGATTCCGGGCCGTATATTGCCGGAAAGGAGGACGTGGCGCCCATGCCGTCCAAGCAGAGCAGAATACGGCGGGTCTTACCCGCCTTGGCCCTCATTGTAGTCCTGCTTCTTTCCTCGGGGAGTGCGTTCGCCGGCCGCCGCTGGCTGAACCGGCCCCAGAAGGACGGACCACCGGGAAACCTGTCGGTCATGTCCTTCCAACTCTACGAGATCGGTGTCGGTTCGACGAGGCATCAGCTCCTGGCAAGAGTGCTGGTTGAAAACCAGT
This sequence comes from Acidobacteriota bacterium, assembly GCA_024763475.1. Lineage (GTDB taxonomy): Bacteria > Acidobacteriota > Polarisedimenticolia > J045 > J045 > JANTFM01. The sequence continues at coordinate 9,900 of JANTFM010000047.1, forward strand.
CCCCGCTGGATCGCCTCGAGCCCTATCGTGTCGTCGTGCTGAAGGGCAAGGATGAGGAGGTGCGCCGTCGCGGCCGCAAGGACGAGATTGACGTGCTCGGCTCCTGCGAGGGGGAGACTCTGCCCCGGGGGCAGGTGGCGATCTGTGACATCTGGCTGGGAGGCCGGATGATCGAGGAGGGCGAGAGCGTTCTTGCCGCCCTGGATCGCTCCATCGAGAGCTTTGATGCCTGGGACGGCGATGCCAGCAATGACAAACGCGCGGCGATGCTGAGGACTCTCCCCGGGGGCAGGAATGTGCTGCGTATTGCGGGCTGGGACATCCGGCCGCGTATTCTGCACGGCATGGGGGAAGTGCAGTTCTCATTCACCGTCGAAGGGGCGCACCTCGTTTGGCTTCTCAGCCAGGAGGAAAAGGAGCCCCGTCTCGTGGCAGGGCATCCTGCGGACGGACTGCTCGCCGGTAAGGGTCTGGTGAAGGTTCGCAGTTCGGGGCCGCTCACGCTCGTGGCACGGAATTCTCTTGGCGCCTTCGTCTATGAAACGATTCCGGTGCTCAACAGCTACCAGGCTCCGCGACCCTCCTGGATCGAATCCCCTGCTCTGACCCCTGATGGAGCGGCGGTCGCCAGGGTGTTGGATCCCGGTGTCTACGACGAGGACGACAACCAGGTGATTCTGCAGAACCTGCTGCTCTACCTCGAGACGAAGGACTGGGCCGTGGAACTCGAGCGCCTGCGCCGCCTCGGCGAGACGAACAAGCCGATGCCCGCCAGCGTTCTCAACCCCAAGGGGCGTGACCGCTAGCGTCTTTGCCCAGGGGAATAGGGTTCGCGAAGAGCAGGGACCCATTCTCGCATCCCATCTCCGGGCCATCTTCGACCCGAAGAAGGGATGCGAGAACGGGTTCCTGCTCTTAGTCCTTGAACAGGGAGTCGAAGGCGGACTTGCTGTTCGTCGCCGAGCGGCCCTTGTGACGCTTTCCCGTCGAGTCGAGCACGAGGCGTGCGCGGTAGTGAATGCAGTCGTTGGCGGCCCACTTGTCCGTGATCGCGTCCTCGATGGTCTGTCGGCACTGCTTGAGCGTCGAAGAGTCGAAGTGCACGCAGTGCTTGCAGGAGTGAAGCGCGGTCTCGCATTTCTCACAGGTTGTGAGCGGACCGATCATGGCCGCGTCAGCCTGCTGCTGGTGTCCGCAGTTCTGGCAACGGACGACCTCGGTCGCCGATCGTTCCATGCCGCGGCGGAGGCGGCGTACCTGGTCGCGATTGCCAAGGTCGGGTTGGCGAGGACGTCCCTCGCGGCGTTCATTCATCACTGATCGATCCCTAGCGAGAAGCCCATGCCCTCTGCGACAGCCTGAATCGGATCCTACACGGAGAGTCCGGGGTTGGCTGTTCCTGTTCGTGGGGGCGCGCTTCTCGTGTTTGCGTTTCCGCTGTTGCGGGGTGGTGGTCCTCTGCGTCCCGGGAGGCGGTTTGACGTGAATTACATTGTTGAGACTACAGCGAAAGGGGTCTTCGTGCCAGAAGCAAGTGGTTTGCGGGCCGGATGCGTGCTTCGGCCATACGAAGGTCTTCTTCGGCTACAGTGGCCCGGTCAGCATGGACGCCGGAGGTGGTTGATCCAGTCCCTCCCGCACAGAGTGGGCGAGGGAGGGGCTGGTGAGGGGCTTGAGGTATAGGCCGACCGCGCCGTGAGACAGGGCCAGATCCTCCTGCTCGGGAAGCGGATAGGGACTGACCATGACGACGCGTTGCCCGGGCCAGTTCCTGACGATGCGTTGTAGAACGTCCGGGCCGTTCCATCCGGGGAGCACCATGTCGAGGAGCACGAGATCGACCGGAGGTTTCTTGCGCAGGCGCTGGAGCGCCTCTCTCGGGGTGCTGGCGACCTCGACCAGGTAGCCGAAGCGCTCCAGGATGCGGCCGTACTCCCGGAGCGCCATGGTGTCGTCGTCGACGGCGAGGATCGTCTCCCGGCCCCGCCACGCATCCTCGCTCCGGGGCGGGGTTCGGCCCGAGCTCGCCGCGACCACATCGCCGGGTGCACTCGGAATCGCAAGACGCGCCACCGTACCCTGACCAGGCTTCGAGTCGAGTTCGACGAATCCGCCGTGGGCCCGGACGATCCCGAAGACCAGGGTGAGGCCCAAACCGGAAGCGCGCTGGCCCTTGGTTGTGAAGAAGGGTGAGAACGCTCGCGCCCGGGTCTTCTCGTCCATTCCGGGGCCCGAGTCGCGGATCTCGACGACCGTGTAGGGCCCCGCATGACTCCCGGGATGGAGCGAGGAGCCCGCGGCATCGAGATCGATCCTGCGGACCCGGGCCTGAACCTCACCTTCCTGTTGCGCCTGGGCGGCGTTCTCCAGCAGGTGCCAGATGGCTTGCCGTAACTGCGTCGCTTCGCCGACGACGACGGCGGGTTGAGAGTCGTCTCCCGCATAGCGGAGAGTGATGGATCCGGGGAGAGAGCGCATGTAGTCCGCAGAGACCTCGCGCAACAACTGGGACAGATCCATCGGGTGGCAATCTGAGGTCTCGATCTCCGCAGGTGTCAGGGCACGCACGCGGCGAGACAGTGCGGCGCCCCGTGTCGCGGCACGGTCGATCCTGTAGAGGTGCTGCCGTGGGTCGCCGTCCTCACGCCGGCTCAACGAGCGGATCACCATGAAGACTTTCTCGAACTCTTCGATGAACTCGCTCGCGGCGTCGGCCAAGGTTTCGAGTCGTACGAGATGGCGTGCGCGGAACTCCAGTGTCTTGCGGGAGCTCAGATCCCTCAGAAACAGCGCGACCTGTCGGCCCTCGCGGGAGGGGACCCGTGCGCAGCAGGCCTCGAGGGAAACACGCGAGCCGCTCTGACGCATGCCGCTGAACTCGAGGCGTTCGGGTTCAACGGCTCCCGCCTGGCGTTTTGTGAGCCACTCTTCGAAACCCTCCCGGCTTTCTTCCGCAACCAGCGACAGGAGGTCCCTGCCGAGAATCTCCTCGTCGGGGGGAATGGCCAGCAGGGCGCGAAAAGCCGGGTTGGTGCGGACGATCCGCGTGCCTCTCGCGAGCACGATGCCGTCCGGACTGGCCTCAACGATGGCCTGGGAGCGGATCCTGCTGCGGCTGAGGGCCCGCTCGATGTTGTGGATGCGCTCCCGTTGCCGGCTGATCAGCACGCCAAGTGCGGTGAAGGCCAGGATGAGGAGGACCGTGGCTGAGTAGCCGAGCACGCGTTCGGACGATGCGCTCAAGGCGTAGGCGAGTGCCAGGAGGGAAACGAGAAGCAGCGCGACGGCTGCTGCGATCTTCAGCTGTCTCATCGGTCGTGATTCTAGCTCATTCTGTCGCACGCTTCTCCCGCGAAGGGGCCGCCAGGACCCGCGCGCCGATGACCTGGTGGTCGAGGCGTGCGGCCTTGTCCATGTCCTGGATCCAGAAGGGGCGATCGATCGGGACGCGGATCATCTCGGAACGCACACCGAGCTCTCCCAGGGATTCCTCCCACTCGGACCACCACGTCGAGCTGCGCTGGGAGATCGTCTCGAGAATCAGGACGGGGACTCCTCGGCGCACGGCTGCGCGGGTTCGACGCAGGAGAATGGCGCGGTCCGCGTTCGAGAGTTCGGAGAGGGTCCAGCCCATGCAGATCAGGTCACCCCGGGCTGTCTTGGGGAAGGTGCCGGGGAGTTCGGCGCGTTGCAGCTTCCCGTTCAAGCCGAACGCCCGCCAGGTTTGCTTCGTTTCGTCGAGCGCCCAGCCGGAGCGGTCGATTCCGATCATGCGGACGGGACCGCCAAGGGTCTGCGCGGCCGCGGCCCCGACGGAGCCGCTCCCGCAGCCCAGGTCGTAGATCCGGCGGACCGGGCCGAAGCTCTCTTCTCCGATCATCACGAGGGCGTGATGCGTCGTCAGGAAATGAAGGGAAGCGAAGAAGGTGGCCAGGGCTGCTCGTTTGCCTTGGCCCTCGATGGCTTTCGCGGCGTGTTCCGGGTTGCCGCTCCGGCTGCCGTAGATCTCCGTAACCGCCTGCACTCCCTTGCGGATCTCGGTGAAGGTCAGCGGCGGGCTCAGCCGCGCCACGGTCTCCTCGAGCCAGCGGTCAAAGTTGTGACGAATCTCGCCCTCGAGATATGGGATCTTCACGTCGAACCTCCATCCATGCGGGACAGTCTACAGTGCGTGCTACGCTCACGGCTCTTCCCGTGCGCTTGGTCGATGGAAAGGTGATGCAGGGATTCATCGAAATGCTCCGCCGCGATGAGCGGATCGGAAAACAGATCGTCTACTCCGGGGTCGCGCGTGGACAAGCGCGGCGTACGGCGATGCCGAGCTGCGGGCTGCCCACGGGTGTGCCCGGCGCGCTCGAATTCCTCGGTATTCCTGAGCTCTACAGCCACCAGGCGGAAGCCCTGGAGCAGCTCTCGGCGGGAAATAACCTGCTCCTGGCCACGCCCACCGCTTCCGGAAAGACCCTGGCCTACCTGCTTGCCCTGGCGCGCGCGAGAGATGCTGATCCGGACGCGCGGGCGATCTTCCTCTATCCGCTCAAGGCCCTCGCGCGGGATCAGCTCACGGCGATCCGTGGCTTCTTCGAAGGTCTTGGAGTCCTAAGCGGAGGTGCGGCCGAGGTTTACGACGGCGATACTCCCGAAGCGCAGCGCCGCAGGATTCGCCGCGATCCGCCCGCCGTGCTGATCACCAATCCGGACATGCTGCACCTGGGAATCCTGCCTTCCCACGAGACCTGGGCGCGCTTCTTCTCGAAACTGTCCCTGGTCGTGATCGACGAGGCGCACGTCTACCGGGGGATCTTCGGTGCCCATGTGCACCACGTGTTGAGGCGCCTCATGCGTCTCGCTCGCCACCACGGGGCGACGCCACGCCTCGTCGCAGGAACGGCGACGATCGGTGAGCCGCAGGCGTTCATCGAGACACTCTCCGGTGAGCCCTTCCGCGTGATTCGTGACTCGGGGGCGCCCGTGGCACCGAGGCATCTCCTCTTCCTCCGTCCCGACGGCGTCAGCCCCTACACGACGGCCACGCATGTGGTGGCCCGGGCGCTCCGCGCCGCACACAAGACCATCGCCTTCACCAAGGCCCGCCGTATCACGGAACTGATTCACCGCTGGCTGCGCGAGCAGCATCCAGAACTCGCCGGGCGGGTGACCAGCTACCGATCGGGCTATCTTCCCGAGGAGCGCCGGGAGATCGAGCGCCGGCTCTTCTCTGGCGAGCTGGGAGGTGTCATTTCGACGTCGGCCCTCGAGGCCGGCATCGATGTCGGTGGGCTCGACGTCTGTGTTCTCGTGGGCTACCCCGGATCCCTCGCGACCTCCTGGCAGCGCATCGGACGCACGGGGCGTGGCCGGAAGGAATCTCTCGCGATCCTCGTGGCGATGCCCGACGCACTCGACCAGTACGTTGTGCGGCACCCGGAGCACTTCTTCTCGGGTGAGTTCGAGCGGGTGGTCCTCGACCCGGAGAACGACACGATTGCGGACGCCCACCTGAAGATCGCGGCGGCGGAGCATTCGCTCAGCCCAGGGGATATAGAGATCCTCGCGGGTGGGCAGGGGATGGGGCGAGTGCGGCGCCTCGAGGCGAGCGGCGGGCTCATGCGGGCTCACGAGGACGAACGCTGGTTCAACTTGCGTCGCCGGCCCCAGCGGGAGCTGAGCCTGCGCTCGTCCGGGACGCCCTACGCGCTCCTGCGCGCATCGGATGGGCGCCTGATGGGCACGCTGGATGAGGCGAGAGCGTGGCACGAGGGGCATCCTGGCGCGATCTACCTGCACGGCGGGAGGAGCTGGCGTGTCGTGAAGCTCGACCCCGAAGATCATCAGATCCTCCTCGAAGAGGCCAAGGTCGAGTACTACACGCAGGTCTACGCGCGGAAGGAAACCGAGATTCTGGAGCGCGCCGAGGAGCGCCCC
>JANTFM010000048.1 GCA_024763475.1 Acidobacteriota bacterium
CCATGAAGAACATTGCCCGCTCCATGCGAGGCCGGCGGGACCTTCTGTTCGCCCGGTATCGTGCGCAAGGAGACCTCTCCAGCTGTGTTTGTCGAGGGCCTGAACACCCAACGGAAAGTCGCCACCAGAAGAACGTATGGATTTCGTACTGCGCGCGACTTAAAAAGCGCTATGTATCAACAACCTGGCAAGCTACCAGAGTTTGAGGGCACCCACAGGTTCTGCCGAGGATCCGCGTTTTTCAGCAAGCAAAGGGCTGCATCCTGTGCTACAAGAAGAGGGTGACTATGGACCGTTAAGGGACCCCTTCCCGGTGAAAGTGGGTTGCTGGAAAAGGAGATGGCAATGAGCAACGAGCATTCCGGTGGAACGATTCTTGGGGCCTTCCTGCTCGGCGGGCTGATCGGTGCAGCGGCAGCCCTGCTGACCGCTCCGAAGTCTGGGCGCGAGACCCGCGAGGATGTCTATCGCTGGACGGATGGTGCGGCCACCAAGACCCGCGAGCGGGTCCAGACTTTGGCCAACGAGGGCGGTGAGAGAGTGCGCAGCTTCGCGTCGGTCGCCAGTGAGCGAGTCCGCGACGCAGCCAGCGGCACCGGCGAAAAAGTGAAGGATTACGTGGCAGGCGCCCGACAGAAGTTCGCGCACAAGAACGAGGACGAGGTGGTGGCCTCCGAGGCAGATGACGTGCTGCCCGAAACCCTCGATCCAGAGGAAGCCTAGTCCCAGGACGGCCAACCCGAGACTCCACGCAACCCCGTGTTGCGTGTTTGAGATGACGAACCCCCCGCGATCGCGGGGGGTTCAGTTTTTCCCTGAGACATTCCTTTCCTGGGCCGGGCCGACGTCTTCCCGCCCCGCTCGACTCGCGGTACTCCTTTTCCTGGCTTCGAGGTCATGGGGGACGCGGGGCCTGCGCGAATCGCGACATGGGCGGGAAGGAGGGAGCGGGAGTGATGAAGGGAAGCCATCGGTTCGGTAACTATCTCCGCACACTTCGGGAAGCCCGGCGGCTGAGCCTCAACGATGTCGAGCGGATGACGATCGCCGCAGCGGAACCCGTTTCGCGCAGCCACCTCTCGCGACTCGAAAACGGCAGGGCGCGTTTCTCGACCCTCAAGCTGCTGGCGCTCGCCCAGCTCTATGGCCTCCGCCTGAGCACTCTCGTCGAACGACTGGAAGTGGATCACGAACTGGCTTCGCAGGTGCCGGCAACACCGGGAAAGGACTCCGCCGAGGATCTGATGCGCAAAGCACAGGAGGCGGGTCTCAGGGGAGAGATTCACCACGCTCTGGCCCTCTATCAACGCGCCGAGCTGCACTTTCTCGAGGGGACCAGTGACCGGGCCCAGGAACGCCGTGTCCATGCGCGGCTCGGTGTCGCGCGCGCCATGCTCGCCCAGGGGCGCCATCGAATCGCCAAGGAGCTCCTCGAGGAACTCGCCGCTCTGCAGCTACCACCAGCCGAGACGGCGTGGACGCTCTTCCTGCTCTGCCGCTGCCACCAGCACCTCGAGCAGCCCCTGGTCGCGAAAGCCATGTTCGAGATGCTCGACAAGGCGGAAGACGCCTTGCCTCCAGAGATCGAGCACCAGATCCCCGCGCTCCGGGCAGAACTACTCTCCTGGGAGGGACAGCACAGACTGGCTTTCGAAGCCTGGCTCGCCGCGCTGGACGTCGCCCGCGGCACGGGCGATGGGCTCGCGGAGAGCGCTGCGTTGCGCAAACTCGCCGCAACACAGCGAATGCGCGCACGGGGGGACGAGGCGTTGGGCTGGGCGGAGAAAGCCCATGCCGTGGCGCGTGAGAGGGGATTCGATTACCAGCTCCTGCTGATCTGGACCGAGAAGGGACGCATACAGCGCAGCCTGGGGCGCGATGACCTCGCCCGCGGCGCATGGAACGAGGCGCGGGGCATCGCAAGGCGGCTGGACCACCCGCGCGAGCTATTCGAAATCTACCTCGAGCTATGGCGAATGGCCTGCGCCGACCAGGATCGCGGCGACTCTGCGCACTACCTCAAGGAGCTCAGGAGACTCTCGCATCTCGTGGATCGCCTGCCCAGGGACGCTTGCGAAGCGCTGCAGGTGTACGAACGGGAAACAACCGGGCAGCACGTGGACATCCACGAGGAGGAGATACGATGAACAGGACGGTGATCCTCCCTCTGCTGGTGCTGCTGTTGGCCTTCCTTCCCGCCGCGGCTCTTGACCTGAACGATCGCTCCCTGTCCATCGACCCGGAACTCTTCGCCGCCGGCGGTGGAGACGGTGACTCTCCATGGCCCGTCTTCTTCCGGCTGCTGACCCGAGATCATGCGCTATCCGAGATGCACTCCGCCGGTGCGTCCCTGGGCAGCGCGCAACTCTTCAGCTGGTCAGAACGGGACGAGCGGGACCATGAGATACGCCTCGTCCGCCTGCATTCGGCGGAGGGCACGGAGATCTTCCACCTCACCGACAACCGCCTGGAGGACACCTGTCCCGAGATCGTTGGTACTGAGCACGGAGTCAGCGTGCTCTGGCAGCAGAAGCAACGCGGCCGCCGCGTCCTGCTGGCCCAGGAACTCGACCGTGATGGCCGGCCCAGCGGTACACCCCATCGCCTGGCCACACTGGACGAATCGATCGTCTCGATCACCGCCCTCCCGCTGGGACCGGGGACCTTCCTGCTCGGCCAGGCTCGCCGCGACGGGAGCATCACTGTGATCGAGATCGTCTCTCCGAGCGGGCTGCGCCTTCCGTTCGCCACGGTCCCCGCCGAGTACCAGGTGAGGGTCTACTTCGAGACTGGAAACCAAGGCATGATCCACCTGCGCTGGACGGAAGCGCCCGCGACACAGGCGCAGACACCCGCCGCACCACGGACCCGCGCTCTTCGCAAACGACCGTAACGACCGGCCTCATCAGGCGCCACGCTCTCCGATCGCACGCAGCGACTCGAAGGTGTACATGCCGACCGAGTGCCCGTCGGAAAAAAAGAAGCGCAGGGCGTAGTTGCCGACGGGCTCCCAACGCTCGATGCGCAGGTGCTGGGCCACCGTCTGCGGATCGAGAGTGCGTTGACCCGTGATCTCGTCAACACACTCGGCACAGGGGCAGAGGCAACGGAGCGTGTGCGCGGAGATATAGTCCTCCCGCGAGTCGTCCCACAGGATGGCGAGCTCGCGATTCGGAAACAGGGCGACCTTCACGGGCTTTGGCTGGCTCATTGGCTCTTCCTTTCGTTCGCTCATTCCCCCGGGAGCTCGAAGATCTGGGGGGCGGTCTGCGGCTTGGGACCGGTCGCCGCGGTGACCGTCGTCGTGATGCCACCGCGCACCTTGAAATACCCGCTCACCTGCATCCATTGGGGCTCTGCCGCAAGCACCAGGTCAGAAAGGACGCGGTTGACGACGGCCTCATGGAAGATGCCCTCTTCCCGCCACGACCACAGGTAGAGCTTGAGCGACTTGAGTTCGATCAGACGGGGACCGGGAACGTAATCGACCACGATCGTGGCGAAATCGGGTTGCCCGGTCATCGGACAGACACAGCTGAACTCCGGCGCCACCATGCGCACACTGTACGAACGTCCGTCCTCAGGATTGTCTACGGTCTGCAGTTCACGGGATGGTTTGCTCGGCACGTCCAACACCTCCACATATCGAAGCTAAGTTCATGATACCGGGAAGGATGGCGCGGATTTCAGGCCCTCGCAAGCCCGGCCAACGGGTGACTTCTCACCCGCCGCGCCTATTCCTCTTAAAGAACGCTGCCCAAAGCGCCGATAAGGCCGGAGAGGTGGAATCGCGCGGGGAGAATGCGCGCACGCGGAGGAACCATGTCTGTAGAAACAACCTGCCCCGTCGACCTGGAAGACGGACTCGCCCGTGTCGGCGACGACCGTGAGTTCTACCAGGAACTGCTCGAGATCTTTCTCGAAGATGCTCCGGAGCGGATGAGCGAGCTCCTGTCTGCGCTGGCCGCGTCTGACAGCGAGCAGGTGGCCCGATCCGCCCACAGCATCAAGGGCGCCGCAGCCAACCTCTCGGCAACCGTCGTGAGGGATGAGGCGCTCGAGATCGAGCAGATCGGACGCAGCGGAAATCTCGACGGGCTCGAGGTGAAGGTGAAACAGCTGCAGGGAAGCTTGGATCAGCTCGCTATCTTCGCACGCGCCTTCTAGCTAGAGAGAGTCCATGCGGATCCTGATCGCAGAAGATGACATCATCTCCCGGAAGATGCTCGGGCGGGCCCTCGTACGAATGGGTCACGAGGTCATCTCTGCAGAAGACGGTGTCGAGGCCGAGAGGATCCTGCAGAAGGAACAACTCAGCCTTGTGATCGCCGACTGGGAGATGCCGAACATGGATGGCGTCGAGCTGGTGAGGCGAATCCGCGCCAGCGAAGAGGAGCGCTACGTCTACGTGATCCTGCTGACGTCTCGGACAGGAAAAGAGGACATGGTCTCGGGCCTGAAGTCCGGCGCGGACGACTACATCACCAAGCCCTTCGACAGTGACGAACTCATGGTCCGCATTCGCGCCGGCGAACGCATCATCCGCCTGCAGGAGGAGCTCGCCGAGCGCAATGTACAACTCGAGGAGATGGCGCTCGTCGATGGCCTGACCTCGGTGGCAAACCGCCGTGCCTTCGATACGGAATTCAAGAAGCTGCGTTTCCACTCCACACGCTTCAAGCGTCCCTTCTCATTGCTGATGCTGGATATCGACCACTTCAAGCTCTACAACGACAATCTGGGCCATGAGGCGGGTGACGAGGCCCTGCGCTCGGTCGCACAAACCCTCGTGGAGAACGTCCGGACCTCGGACACCGTGTTCCGTTATGGCGGCGAAGAGTTCGTGGTCCTGCTGCCGGAGACCGCTCTCGAGGGTGCCAACCTGGTTGCCAATAAGCTCTGCCATACGATCGAGATCTCGGGAATTTCGCATCCGGGCAACCCGCCCTACGGCGTCGTCACCGTGAGCGCGGGCGTCGGATCCTTCGACCCCAGTGAGGCCGGAAGCGACCAGGCCGTCCTCGGCCAGGCCGACCAGGCCCTCTATCGCGCCAAGGCCAACGGCAGGAATCGCGTCGAAACTCAGCTCGATCTTTCGAACTCTGCGGCTCGCTGAGCGCCTCCACCCCGGCTAGAATCCTCCTCCTGCTGCACTGAAGAGTCACCCGGTCAGAAAGAGCAACCGGAGTGGCGATCCGAGGGAAAGCAACCAGGAGGCGATGCGATGGAAATCCGCATTAATTACTGCGGGGTTTGAAACTACGAACCTCGCGCCGCGAGTCTCGCGGCCTATCTCAAACAGCATCTGATGGTTGAAAGCGAACTGGACCGTGGCGGGGGAGGCGTTTTCGACGTCTGGCTCAACGGTCAGCGCGTGTTCTCCAAGCACGAGGAGGGGGGCTTTCCCGACGAGGCGGATGTCCTGACCCGCATCCGCGCACGCATCTGACGGCCCGGCCACATGGTTGATGAGCCTGGTCAACTTGCGACGGGCTCGAAAGTTCCGAAGAATGAACGGGCCAGACGAGTCGCTTCCGAAAACAGGGTGCGAAGGTCGTATGGCTCTCAACGGAGGGCGATCAGGTGCAAGGTGGGTCGCGCGGACCCCATGACGACTTCTACTGCTGGCAGTATCGCATCTGGTACAGCAGTCGCGACTGCGCATTCCGTCATGCATGGGAGACGACGACTATCTGCGCCGACTGCAGCCAGGGTGCGGCAAAACTGGCACTGCGGGGACGGGTTCCTCCGAAACCCAGATGGGTCGAGATCCTCCGCGGCGACGACACGAAAGGACACGGCGCATGAGGCTCATCAGACCCTGGTTGCTCGCCGGCCTCGTTGTTTGCTGCGCGGGACTTCCCTCGCACCTGCTGCTCGCGGACCCCAAGGCCGACCATCCTGCGGGGCGAAGCACTGCAGAGAGTGATGCTCTCTCGAGGGCAGAGCGGCCATACAACCCAGGACGTGCCAACGGCTGGGGAGAGCTGCCCACGGAAATCGTGGGGGTCATGCGGGCAAAGTCTGGCGCCTACGCACAGCGGGCCCTCGGCTTCTCCTGCCTCGAGACGATCCGGCAGTCCATGTATTCAAACGGCGTCGCCGGCAAGGAACGGGTGCTCCAGTACGACTACCTGCTCGTCGAGGACGCCGGAGTGCCCGGAGGCTTCGCTGGTTTTCGCACGAAGCCCGGCGCTCGCGACAAGAAGGCGAAGGCGGCCAAGGTCGACCTGCCCTACCCGGAACCCTTTCTCTTCAACCAGCTCTTCACCGATGCCCTGCGATCCACCCTGCACTTCAAGGTCGGGCAGTGGCACACAACGCCCTGGCGCCTTGCCATTCCGGTAGCCTGGATTTCTGCGTCTCCGGTCCACAACAAGGACCGGGTGTCGGAGTGGTCCGGCTCGGTCGAGGTGGAGTTCGAGACCGGGAACCTGATTCGTGTCGTTGCTCATCCGAACTTCCAGGAGGATCGCCTCGACAAGGAACTGCAGCGCTACCTGTCTGCGTTTCGCTTCATGGGGTTCTCCACGCAGCCCCCGCCGATCGGCCTGGAACTCACGATCGACTTCGATTTCGAACACGAGGGTTTCCTCTACCCGACGCGCGTCGAAGTCCATACCTTCCGGCAGATCCACCGCGGCGTTCGAGCCACGGTCAGCAAGCTGGTCGCCAGCTACAGCAACTATCGTTTCTTCGGCACCCACGCGCGGGACGAGATCCCGCCCTTCCTCTACCAGCCCCCAACGTCCACGCCTGCGGAGAAGCCGGACAAGAGCCTCTTCGACGACGTCTTCGGCGACCTGTGAGGCACAGATGATCGAAGTCGAATCCCTTTCGAAGAGTTTTGGCGAGATTGACGCGGTACGGGAACTCTCCTTCTCCGCAAAGACAGGAGAGATCCTCGGAGTCCTCGGCCCCAACGGCGCTGGAAAAACAACGACGATGCGAATCGTCTGTGCCTATCTTCCCGCGGACTCCGGCACCGTGCGCGTCGATGGCATCGACGTCAGCCAGGACTCGCTCGAAGCCCGGCGGCGCATCGGCTACCTGCCGGAGAACGTTCCGCTCTACCCCGAAATGCGCGCTGTCGACTACTTGCGCTTCCGCGCCGGCATCAAGGGGGTCCCCCGTAGAGACCGGATCACCCGCGTCCATGAGGCCGCCCTCCGCTGCGGAGTCAGCGAGGTCTTATCCCAGACGATTCGGACCCTTTCCAAGGGCTACCGCCAGCGCGTGGGGCTTGCGGACGCGATCGTATCGAATCCACCGGTTCTGATCCTGGACGAGCCCACCACGGGACTCGACCCGAACCAGATCGTCGAGGTACGGGAACTTATCAAGGAATTGGGGGAATCCCATACGGTGCTCTTGTGCTCTCATTCGCTCGGCGAGGTGGAGGAGCTTTGCGACCGGGTGGCCATCTTCAATCGTGGGAGGATCGTCGCCCAAGACTCTCCCCAGGCCCTGCGGCAGCAGCTTTCCCTGCAGTCATCGACCGTGCTGGAGCTTCCGCTCCCCATGGAAGACCGTGTCGCCCAGATCCTCGAGGGACTCGGAGGAAAGCCCTCGATCGAAGCGCTCGGCGACGGCTGGCTTCGCGTCTCTCTCGAGAGCGGGGAGGACCCGCGAGAGCTGCTCTTCCAGCGTGCCGCCGACGCTGGCATCGTTCTGCGGGAACTCACGCGAAGGCAACTCACGCTGGAGCAGATCTTCCGCGAACTCACGATCGAAGAAAGGAAGCTGTCGTGATGCGCACGCTGAGATCCACCTTTCTCATCGCGGAACGAGAGTTCGGCTCCTACTTCCTCCAGCCGCTGGCCTGGGTCGTGCTGACCGCACTGTGGGCCTTCATGGGTCTCGCGTTCTGGCTGGTACTGAGCATGTTCAGCGTCTATCCCGCCCCCGCCATCGAACTCCAACGGGAATTGTTCCGCTCGATGCTCTTCTGGCTGCCGTTGCTCGTGGCCTTGCCGGTACTCGCCATGCGCTTGCTCGCCGAGGAGCGGCAGAGTGGCACGCTCGAGAACCTGCTCACGGCGCCGATCACCGAGTCCGCCGTGGTGGCGGGGAAGTTCGCCGCCGCCCTCTCGTTCTTCCTCGTGATCATCAGCCCCTTCGCGCTCTACCTCGGGATCCTCGGGTACTACGGAGAGCTGGATCTCGCGGCCGCATTCGCCGGGCTCCTGGGGATGATTCTCACAGGGGCTCTCCTGCTCGCCGCATCGCTCGCCGCATCGGCACTCGTGCGCAACCAGATCGTTGCCGCGATCGTCGGGTTTGTCACCGTGCTCGTGCTCTACATCGGCCCGCTCTTCGCGGGTCAATTGGCGCCGAGCGGTCCGGGCAGCGCGGTCTGGGAGTACCTCAATCTCTGGATGCTCCTCGACGCTTTCTCCCGGGGCATCATCGATTCGCAACACCTGGTCTATCCACTCAGCGGGACCGTCTTCTTCCTGTTCCTTGCGGCCCGTCTGCTCGAGTCCTCGAAGGGAAAGTGAGATGAACAGGCACGGAAACACAACCGCCGCGATCCTCGCCGTTCTCGTGATCCTCGTCTGCGTGAATGTCTTCGGCTTCAAGTACTACGAGCGTTGGGACTGGACCGAGAGTTCCTTCTATAGCTTGTCGGATCGCACGGAGCAGATCCTCCGCAGTCTCGATGAGAAGGTCCGGATCGTCTCCTTCCTCGTTGACTACGGGCAGCCTGGTAGCGATGCCCTGCCGGAGATCAGCGCCCTGATCGACGTCTTCGAGGCCGAGAATCCGGGGCAGATCAGCGCAAACCAGATCGACCCGCTGCGCGATCCCATGCGCGCGGAGACCTTGCTCCAGGAGTTCGGTATCGATCCCCGCCGGGGCGACCCGACCGACGTGGTGGTCGTGGAATCCGGAGCGCGGCGGCGCATGGTCGCGCTCGACGAGATGGTTCAGCTGGATCAGGGCCCGGGCATGGGCGCCGCACCCCGCGCCCGATCCCTGACAGCCGAAGGCGCGCTCGCCGCCGCGATCCTCGCCGTCACCCGCGAGGAGAAGCCACGGCTCCGCTTCGCGACCGGTCATGGCGAACGCGCGCGGGACGCGCAGCACGAAGCGGGGCTCTCCCGCCTGGCGGAGGCCCTCGAGCAGGATGACCTCGAGCTTTCCACCTGGGATGCGCTCGCGTCAAAGAGCGTGCCGGAGCATACCGGTCTCGTTGTCATCGCCGGTCCGACCCAACCCTGGCTGGAAGCCGAGCGAGGAGCCCTCGCAGACTACCTCGCTGCGGGAGGCCGCGTGCTGCTGCTGGCCGATCCCGTGGCTCTTAGGGGCAGCGACGGCGTGATCGCCCCCCTCGGCCTCGAGGATCTGCTGGGAGATTGGGGCCTCAGTCTCGATCCCGATGTGGTCATCGACCCGGCACGCACACCGGCGTTCATGAGCCCGGAGACCTTCGTCGGCCAGCAGGTCGGCGACCACCCGATCACGGAGCGGCTCGCGGGCGAAGCGGTCCTCGTTGCCGTCGCCCGCTCGATCAGCGTCGCGCCGGAGCAGACCGGCATCCGCGCGTCCGTGCTTCTCGAGAGTTCGGCAGACAGCTGGGGCGAGACGCGCCTCGGTGCGCAGGCCTCCACGATCGAGAAAGGAGACGACGACCTCTTCGGCCCCCTCGCGATTGCCGTCGCCGCCGAGCAGGAGAACGCGGACGGAACACCCCCCGGGCGCCTCGTCATCGTCGGGGATGCGGACCTCGCGAGTAACCTGCGAATTGACGATACGACCAACCGGGCCTTCCTGCTGAACTCCGTGGCCTGGCTGGTGGGGGAAGAGCGATCCCTCGGAATGCCACCGAAGGACCGGCAACTCAGCCGTCTTTTCCTGACAAGCCAACAGACCTTTGCGCTCGGTTTCGGTGCCGTGGCCGGGATCCCTGCGTTTGCGATTGCGATGGGCCTCCTGACCTGGTGGCGTCGGCGGAGCCGCTGAGCCATGCGCACGCGCACCACGCTGATCCTGCTGATCCTCGCGACCCTTCTCACCGCCTTCGTCTTGCTGATCGATTCGCGAAGACCCGGCACCGACACATCACGCGCCGAGGAAGGTCGTCTGCTGCCCGGCATCACCCTGGACGAGATCACGCGACTGGAGATTGATCGACCGAGAGAGACGCTGGTCGTCACCCGCGAGGGGGAGGGCTTTCGCATCCTCTCCCCGCTCGAGGACGAAGCAGACCGGGTCCGAACGGAAGATCTCCTTCGCAGTCTGCTGGATCTCTCGTCGCGTACGGACCGTGCGCCCGAGGCCGTCACCGGAGGGGACGAGGCGACCGGGCTGGGCACGAAAGCACTTCGCGCCCACCTGGTAACCGACGCCTCGGAGACGATCCTCGAGGTCGGCAGCCGATCCATTGCGGGAGGCCTCCGCTTCGCCCGCGTACCGGGCCGTGAGTCCCTTGCGCTGGTCGATGAGAGGGCGGCAGAACTGCTCCTCACGCCTCTTGGAGGGCTGCGGGAGCGCAAAATCTTCCCTCTCGCCCCCCTTGAGACCGAGTCCCTGACGATTCACTCCGCGAAGGAAGACATCCATCTCGCGCGCCGCGGAAGAGAGCGCTGGTGGATCGAATCGCCCCTCGATGACGAAGCAGATCCCGCTGCGGTCAACCAGCTACTCTCGCAGCTCGCCGCATTGAGAGCCGACGGCTTCGCGGACGCGACAGAGACGGCCCTGGGTTTCGATCCGCCGCAACTGACCCTCGTCGCGAAGCCCCGCGACGAGGACCACGACGAGGTATGTCTCGAGCTTGGCGATGCGATTCCAGCAGGCAACGGCAGCTTCTACCTGAGGCGGCAGGGACGGGAGGCCGTCTTCGAGATCTACCTGGCGGACCTGCTCCGGGATCTGCGACAGCCCGCGGAGGCCTTGAGGTCCCGCAAAATCCTCGACTTCTCACCTTGGGAGGTCGTCGAAGTCGAGCTTTCGCGGGGCGGGGAGAGCGTGCGCGTGACCCGCGTCGACGGAGAAAACGAGGCCGGCAAGACATGGGCTGCCATGGAGCCTGCGAACTTCCCTCTCGACTCCGTCGCACTCGCGGAGCTTCTTTCCTCGCTCGAGACCGTCGATGCCCAGCGCATCGCCCCCGAGGGAGAGACGATGCT
Source organism: Acidobacteriota bacterium (assembly GCA_024763475.1). Taxonomy (GTDB): domain Bacteria; phylum Acidobacteriota; class Polarisedimenticolia; order J045; family J045; genus JANTFM01. The sequence continues at coordinate 11,136 of JANTFM010000048.1, forward strand.
CGGCAAGCCGCTCGCCCGTTTGAGGCTCTATTTCCGGGACGCGGAGACCTCGCCACCCATCCTCATCGAACTCGGCGTTCCCACGGGCGAGGGTGGCGTCTACGTACGTCGCGACGGGCGCAAGACGCTCCTCGTCATGGACCGCGCCGTCGCCGATCGTATCGACCCGGCACAGATTCGCCGGTCACCACCGGACAAAGAAACGGACGGAGCTGCGCCGGAGCCTACTCGGACTCCCCCGAGTGCTCAGCCGCCTTCAGCTCCTCGACCTGCTCTTCCTCCTTCGGAGTCATCACGCAGCCCGTCGACGGGACGAGATTGAAGAACTCGAGCTTCTTGGAGGAGATGAACTGCTCCCGAAGTTCAAGAGATTGCCGACCCATCCGTCGTTTGATCGCCTCCGAGAAGATGCGCTTCTGGATCGCGTCCTTGACGTCTTCGTAAGGCTGGATGCCAGCCTTCTTGACCTCGACAGCCTTGAAGAGATGGAAGCCGTGAGGTCCCTCGAAGACGCCGCTGACCTGGCCCTCTTCGAGCTCGAGCAGGGTCGCCTTGAAGTCCGGGAGGATCGGCAGCGTCTCGTCGATCCAACCGATGTCCCCACCCTTGAGTGCGGTGGAGTCGGTGGAGATCTCCTTGGCGATATCTGCGAAGGACTCGCCGGCGACGGCACGATCGCGGGCGCTGACCAGGAGTGCCTTCTCCCGCTGGCGCTCCTCTTCGGGCGCGTCACGCGGTGAGGCTCTCAGGATGTGACGCAGGTGAAGACTCCGCGGCTGCGAGAAGGCCTTCTCGCGGAACTTGTCGTAGAACTCCCGAGTGACCTTGTCGTTGGCTTCGTTGGCCAGAACCTCGGGCGCGACAATCTCGTCCTGGTAATGGAAGAAGAGGGACTCGAGCCGCAGCTGCTCCTTGCGATCCTCGCGGGTCAACCCGGACTCGTTGAGCACCTTCAGCCAGGTCTCGGTGGAGGGGAAGCGGGACATCTCCTCGGCCAGCTTCTCCTGGATCTCCTCGTCACTCACGGTCACACCGCGACGCTCCGCCTCGAGGGCAACGAGTACGAGCTTGGTCAGAAGCTCACGCCCCGAGCGGATCATGTCGCACTGATCCACCGTCACAGGTCCCGAAGACTCGAGCTGCCGGATCTGCGTCACGCACCAGTTTCGCAACCAGGCGCCGCTGATCTCGTGGCCATCGACCCGCACGACCCAGCGATCCGTGGGGATCCTGTTGATCGGCGTCTCCTCCTTGGCGTCCTTGTCTCCCGAGCAGCCACTCAACCCCGCCACAGCAGCCACCAACAGCACAAGCATGCCAAATGCAAGAGAACGCAGTACAGGAGTCGTTCGCATCAAGATCTGTCTCATATCATCTTCCCTGGGTGCCTCCCATGGCACCACGATTGCATGGGGGAGAATAGTACGGGCTGCGGGCCGCGAGGACCAGTCCGCCAGCCCGCGGGGATCGCTGCCGTGAGCCCTTTTTCCGCGACCTTTCGCCGGGAGGGGGATCCTGGAGGATTCGGGGTAGACTCCTGATGTGGCACCCTCTGATGATAACCGGGCCTCGATCCTGGCCGCGACGCTTGGCAGCCGGATTGCCGTTCATGCGCGGCGTCTCGCCTCCTTCTGGCCCTTGACGGGAGCGGGAGCCGTGGTCCTCGGCCTCGGAGTGATCACGCTCTGGATCGGCCGACAGAGCGTCGACCTCGTGCTGACCCTCGTCGGCTGCTGGACTCTGCTCGTGATGGCACTGCTGGGGATCGCGTCCTTCCTCTACCGCATCCTCTTCGCCCGTGACCTCGCCCGCGCCGCACGGGAGAGTAAAGACGGCCTCGAAGGTGTCGAAAGGCAGTTGCTGATCACCGGTCTCCGGATCCCAAGGCGGCGCTGGCCCCTCGCCTCGGAGCCGACCTGGAAGCTCTCGACACCTCCGGCCCAGGTGGAATGCTCGGAAACCAACCGCTCACGACGCGAAGGCATCCGTCCCAAAGAGCGGGGACACGACGAGACGATCACGCGCGAGGTCCTGATCGAGGACCTCTTCGGCCTGTGGTCCTTCCGCCACAGCGTGAGTGCGCCAGCCCGCATCGTGATCCTGCCGGCGACGGGCCACCTCGACCCAGCCCAGATCCAGGCCTGCCTGGCGAGCGGAGATCTCCTGGCTCATCCCCTCGGGAAAGCGGAGGGGGATCGCGTCGACTACCGCACCTACAATCGCTCGGACCCTGCGCGGATGATCCTCTGGAAGGTCTATGCTCGCACGAGAGAGTTGCTCGTGCGGACCCAGGAGCCTTCGAGGACCCCTGACGCGCGCCCGCTGGTCTACCTGGTGACAGGCTCCCGCGACGACGCGGCGGCGGGGGCGGCGCGAGTCCTGATGGAGAGCGGCATCCTCGGGGACGGTGCCCGATTTGCCGCCGATGGACAGCCCTCGCCCGTGGAAGACGCCGAAGCAGCCCTCGAGGTGATCGTTCGATCCCGGGACCATCGCCATCGCGAAGGCCTGGACTTCGCAAAGGCTCTCGCGGACCCGAGCGTCAGCTCCACCGACCCCGTCGTGCTCGTCTGCCCGGCCCACGCCGGCCTGTGGGCGGGGCGGGTCCTGGGCCCGGTCGCAGCGGACCCGGCGCGCTTCCTCATCCTCGGGGCAGGGGACTGTGCTCCTCCTCCCAGGAAGCACCGCGGCCTGAAATCTCTTCTCTGGCGTGACGATGAGCTGGAAGCCGAGAGCAGCGAAGACATGCAGTCCGCACTCGCCCCGCTCGTCCACGCGGGAGCACGCGTCGTCTTCCTGGACCGGCAGAGCGGGGCTCTGCGAGTCCTCGGGGAAGGCAGCCGGGATGAACTGGCTGGACTGGGGGCCAGCGCGTGAGCCCCCGCAATCAGCCGGGCAGCGATCGCGAGGGTCCCCTGCGCGCGCTGGCCTTGGCCCTGGCGGCCCTGGCCCTGGCCTTCCCGTACGCACCGGCCCTCAGCCTGGTTGTCGTGGTTCTGGGTGCGGGGGCGGGCGCCCTCGCCGGTCAGCGCCTGTCCGACAGCCCCCTGCGGGGCTGGGTGCCCGCAGTCGGCCTCCCGCTCCTCGCGGGCCTGGTCTTCGCCGGCATGCGCCTGCTATCCCTCGTCGCCCTACCGGCCACGATCCTCTCCCCGGAGTGGTCCGCAAGCCTTCGCGACGCCCTCTTCGCGTTCTGCATCGCCGGCGTCTTCGCGGGATGCGCCGCCTTCTACGCGCGACGCGTCCCCTGGCTGCGCCCCCTGCCCGCCGCACTGCTCGTCTTTGCAATCGGCGGGCTGGTCGCCGCCCACCGGGGAGGCTCGATTCACCTCCCGAAGGCCCTGTCCGACTGGGCCTGGACACGGGGCTGGCATCCGGGACTGATCCTGGCACTCGTCGGTTCCGCGGCGGGCTTGCTGGCCGCCCTCGCGCTCTACCGCCGTGGACGGCCGCGCTGGCCTTGGCTGCAGGCGGCACTGCTTCTGCTCCTCGCCTTCCTGTTGCTGACACTCGTCCCGAAACTCTCGCTTTTTCACTTCTCTGCGGAGGACCCCCTCGGCCTGGCTTCGGCCGATTCCGACCGGCCCGGCGAAGAAGCACGGCTCAAACCCTCGGGAACGGCCGCATCCGGCCACGCGCCGAAAGACAACGATCCGCTCGGCCTCGCCCAGGGTGGCGGAGGTGCCACCCCCCCGGAGATGGTGCCCTTCAAGGACGAGTACGCCCGCGACCAGAGCCAGGTGCCCGTTGCCGTGGTCACGCTTCACGATGACGTCGATCCCGCCGGTGGCGTGTTCTACTTCCGGCAGGTCGCCTTCTCGGCCTGGAACGGACGCCGACTCGTCCGCGCATTCCTCGACGGTGCCGACGAAGACATCTTCAGGCACTTCCCCACGCTGGCCCCGGTGAACCTCGCGCCGGCGCCGGGCTCCACAATGCGCACACTCGTTCCCACGACGGTCTCCCTGATGCACGAGCATCCCCATCCCCCGGTCCTGACAGACGGCCAGCGCATCGAGAGCGCGCCCGTTTCCGACCCCGCGCTGTTCAGTAACGCCTATCGCGCCGAGTCCCTCGTGCGCGTCGGCACGATGCTGGACCTGCTCGGCCTGAACGCGGGGAACCCCCAGTGGCCGGACGCCGTGCGGAAACTCTACCTCGAGACGCCCGACGACCCCCGTTATGCGGCGATCGCCCAAGACGCCGTCTCCACCCTGCACCCGGCATACAAGGACGATCCCTACGCCAAGGCCTTCGCGGTCGGCCTCTGGCTACAGGAGAACACGCAGTACTCGACCCGTTCGAAACACGCTTCCGCCTCGGACCCGACCGCGTCCTATCTCTTCGGAGACCGGATCGGCTACTGCGTTCACCTGGCCCATGCAGGCGTCTACCTGATGCGCGCCCTCGGTCTTCCCGCGCGCGTCGCGGCGGGCTACGCCTATCCCGCCGAGGACCGTGCGGGCGGCTCGACCCTCCTGCTGCTGGCAGGACATGCTCACGCGTGGGCCGAGGTCTATCTCGAGGAGGCCGGCTGGGTGCCGATCGATCCGGCGCCTCCTTCGCTGGACCCGGCGAACGCGCCCCCGGACCTGGATTTGCAACGACTGCTGGGCGAGCTGGCGCGCGCCGACGCCGAGAAGCTCGAAGGAGAGGTCTCGAGTTCGTGG
>JANTFM010000049.1 GCA_024763475.1 Acidobacteriota bacterium
CCGGGCCATGATGGTGTGTGGCGGAAGAGGGACGATCAGCTTGAGCGGGAAGAAGCAGCGGAACAAGGATGCGGGGGAGTTCGCGCGCCTGGCGGATCAGGCGCCGCGGGGCGTTCTGAGCGAGGTGTTTGGCCTGCTGGCTCACAACAAGAAATGGTGGTTGCTTCCGATCGTCCTTCTGCTCCTGCTCTCCGGCGCAATCGTATTGCTCGGCGGGACTGCCGCCGCGCCGTTCATCTACACCCTGTTCTAGGAAATCCCGATGGGCCGCAATCGATCCGGACCGAAAGCCCCAACCGTGGCGCGTGGGTGGCGATGGCTGATTCTTAGCTCGGCCGCGCTGCTGTTCTTCTGCGTCCTGGTGTTGTTGTTGGAGGGGGTGCTCTGGGCCGCCGGCAGTGAAACACTGCTCTCCGAGCGAGATCCCTTTCGCGGGTTCTCCAGCCAGGTGCGGGTCTACGAAAAATCGCCCGATGGGCAGTACTGGCAGACGCGGGCCCAGGCCCGGCGCCACTCCTTCAACGCGCAACGATTCCGGGTGGACAAAGCAGACAATGGAACCCGGATCTTCGTGCTCGGCGGGTCGAGCACCTACGGATTTCCCTGGGGTGCTCCTGCCGCGTTTCCGAGCCATTTGGAGCGGGCCCTGGCGCAGAGTTATCCGGAGCGCGCTTTTGAGGTGATCAACGCGGGCGGGATGTCCTACGGGTCCCACCGGTTGCGGATCCTGGTTCACGAATTGATGGATTATGAGCCGGACCTGCTCGTTATCTACGGCGCACACAACGAGCTGACCGAACGCAGCTTCTACCGCAAGATGATCACCCGCAGCCAGGAACTCGATCGCGTGCGCCTGGTCCTCTACGGGTCCCACTTCTACTCGGCGCTGGTGAAAATCGGCGAACGCCTGCGTGGCCGCGGGGAGCGTTTCGAACGGGATGCTGGCGGACAAAGCACGGGACAGATGCTCGGCTTCGATGTGGAGCGCGAGATCTCCGAGCGTACGCTCGATTCCGATAAGCGGAAGGCGCGCGAGCGCTTTGAAGAGAACCTCAGCGCGATCCTGGACCTGGCAGAGAGTCACGGTGTGCCGGTTGTGCTCAGTACCGTGGTTTCCAATTACCGGGACTGGCTGCCGGATCATTCCATCTTCCGCGAGGGGATCCAGCCTCAGGTGCAGGCGCGAGCACTCCAGTACCTCGAGCAGGGCAAGCAGCTCCTCGAATCCGGCGATGCGGCAGGGGCGGTGAAGCAGCTGGAAAGCGCCAGGAGCCTCGCGCCGGGGCACGCTCATACGCTCTTCCGCCTGGCCCAGGCCTACGAGGCGCTCGAGCGCTGGCAGGATGCTCGTCGGTACTACTCGCTGGCTTGCGATGCAGACGCGCAACCGACCCGGGCGCCCAGCGCTATGAACGAGACCATCCGAAAGCTCGCCCGGGTGCGCGGTGCCTTGCTCGTGGATGCTGCCAGGTCCCTTGAAGAGGCCGCTCCTCACGGATTGGTGGGTTTTAACCTGATCGAGGACTACGTGCATCCCAACAGGCGGGGTCACAAGCTGATTGCTCTGGCGATGTGGCGGGCCCTGGTTGCTTCCGGGCTCTTGGGATTGCCCCGCGAGGAGGAGCCCGCCCGGTTCTGGGCGGCGATCGGAGAGCCAGGGGGTGGCTCTGAGCTTGCCAGCGCGGACCTCCTGCCTTCGGAGGCCCAGGGCGAAGATGGCGCCAAGACCCCCGCAGTGCTCTACAACTTGGGTCTTGTCTTCGAGAACAAGGGCTTTGCGGACCGGGCGATCGAGGAATACCGCAAATGCCTTGAGCTCGATCCGCGATACTACGGCGCGGCCTACAACCTGGGCCGCCTGCTTGCCGAGGGTGGCCGTCCGGACCTGGCGATTTCACGCTTTCGGCAGGTGCTGGCCTTGCAGCCGGAGCATATGCGTTCGCTGGTAGCCTTGGGAATGGCACTCACGCGGGTCGGAAAGCCCCAAGAGGCGGAGAAGATCCTCGCTCGTGCAGTGGAGATCCAGCCGGACTCCGCGGCGGCGTGGAATGGTCTCGGCTACGTCCAGGCGATGCAACGGCGCCTCCCCGAGGCGATCGCGGCCTTCCGCAAGGCGATTGCCAATGACCCGGACCATGTGGGGGCGTTGGGCAATCTAGGCAGTGCGCTCCTGCTTGACGGACAGGCGGCGGAAGCGGTTTCCATATTCCGGCGGAGCCTGGTCGTGAGGCAAGGGGATCCTACCTGCACTGCAGGCCTTGCGGATGCTCTGGCTGCCAATGGCGAGAGCGCCGAGGCAGAACGGATCTACCGGGCGATTCTGCAGGCCGATCCGAAGAACCGCCGCGCCCGTGAGGGGTTGCAGAAGCTCGGCGCGCGGCCGTAACGCCCGTTGAATTCGCTTTTCTCCAGCCGGGTCAGGCCGGGACGTTCATGAGCGCTTCGGCTGCAGCGGCAACTGCACACGCTGGCAACGAAGGCTCATGAACAAATCGGGTTCGCCTGGGGAGCGTGTTCATCAGTACACGCACTCGTTTGCCAGATCGCCGCTCTTGCCGAGTGATCTGACGGAGTAATAGTAGGTTTGGCCTGCCGCCGGGATCTCGGCATCACTGGTGGTTGACTCCGTGACCGTGGTCAGGAGGAAGGTCGCGAGTTCCTCCTGCGTCCGGTCCTTGCCAACATCCGCTGCGTTTGTCGAACGGTAGACGTTGTACTCTTCAAAGTTTATTCCGTCGAGATCCTCCCAGTCCAGGATCGCCTCGTCGGAGCCTCCCTTGCTCACTGCCAGCTCACAAACCGGCGGGATGAATCCGTTGTTCTCATACAGGTCAACCGTCGTATCGACCACATGGGAGAAGTTCATCACCGCTTGGTTAGCCCAGACAGCGAACCAGTCGTCCACCGCGGGCGGGATGAAAGAGAACTCTCCTGACGCAGAGTCGGTGGCGATATCGAAGGCCTCAAAGGCGGTGTCGGATGTATAGCTGCTGTAGTTGGCGCTGTCGGCGATGAAGAAGTCGACATCACCGGGTTCGAAGGTCTCAAGGTAGTGCAGGCTGCCAAAATACCCGGTGTCGTGGCCCTGTGCCTGGGAGACCGAGTAGCTGATCTCCATCAGGTTGGCTGTGATCGGGTCGGCCGGATCGGTGGCGGGTGAGACAGAGACCCTGGGGATGCTGAACTCGGTGAACTGGTGATCCCAGGAATAGGTCATGCCTCCTTCCGGCTCGTGGATCACTTCGGTCCAGCCACTCGTCGGATAGTCAGCCCAGTCGGTGTGAACCGACAGGTAGAACCTGCGACAGTTCGGCTCGTTGCTGTCGCCGAGGGTGAAACTGACCTGGCCATTGGCGTCGGTGAGGCTGCGAACGACCTCGACCGGCGCGCTGTGGTTTCCGCACAGGTCGGTTGCTTTCTCGCTGCCGACTACGACCCGTGCGCCATCGACCGGATAACCCACGGCGTCTGTAATCGTGACGTCAAGCTGACAATGATCGGTGTACTTGGCCGTTGCTTCCGACCAGGTCATGCCGTCTCCGCGGTTCCCGTGAATTCCTGCTCCTCCACCTCTCCATCCATCGTGTCCTTCGGGGTGGTCGATCTGCTGGTCCTCGGCTTGCCACTCGATCCACCGGCGCTCGTAGAACTCGTTCCAGACATGATCGCAGGCCGGCGCCGCGTCCACGCTGACCGTCGGTATGAGAGCTGTTCTCCCCGCCGCCGTCTGCATGTCCTGGTACTCGCCGCAGTTTCCGTCCTGGCAGTAGTAGACGACCACCGGCTGGTTCGGACGACAGTTGTCCTTGTCGCCCCACCTCCCGAGCATGCGATGCACCCAATCGCTGACCTGTCCGATGGCGCCGTTGCTCACGCCGACGACATCCTTCTTTACTTCCCAGAGCACATCGACATCCTGCAGAAGGTCCCGCAGAACGGGGCAGGGGCCATCCTTCGTGCCATCGTGATCGTTGTCGCATTGCTCGTTGAAGAAGGTGGGACAGGGGCCGTCGATCGTGCCGTCCTCATCGGTATCGCAACCGTAGAAGTACTCCCGCCAGAACCTGGCCTGGGGAGGATCGCCGCGGAAGTCCTCGAAGATGCACATGAGCGTGCAGATGTTGCTGTTGTTCACGTCGATGTAGCTCGGCAACTCGTCCGATCCGCGGGGATGAACGATGTACCAGTAGTAGATATCCCGGGGGTAGTCGTACTCGTTGATCTCCTCTCCCTCTTTCACCTTGTAGCGTACGGTCGAGTAGTAGTCGCCCCCCGCCACAGAGTCGCCAACATCGATGATCTCTGCGTAGCTGACATCCGCATCGACCTTGTAGAGGAGATGAGCGTTGTCAACGATCAGTTGTGGGTTGAAATCGGCATGGGCCAGGTCGGTTGTCGACAGATGCGCCACCGACCAGGCGATTTCGTCCACGTAGGGGTCTACCGCGTCCAGGATCAGCTGCGCCATCGTGTCCTGAAGGCCGGAACCAAGGCGTGAAAAAGTATCCTCGAGCCGTTTGCGGACCCACGTCGGGGCCTTTTCGATGGCCTGTTCCGCCAGTGAGGTGAACGGCCGGGAAGGCGCATGCGCTATGAGCGATCCGCCCTGATCGAATTCGACGGCAAGATGCTCATCCTCTTTCAGCAGCTGCCAGATCGAGATCGAATCGATCAGGCTCCACGCCGGATCCGTCGCTCGCCCTTTCTTTGGGGAAAGCGGCGCCGCGGGGGCATCGGCAGCGATTCCAGGCGTGGCGGTCGTCCGGTCGCAATCGTTGGCTGTCACCGGCATGGGAGCCGGGGCCTGGGCAGTGGCTCCCCGCGAAGCTCCGGATGCTTCGGCACCTGGGTCCCCGTCGTTTGCTGCCGCACTTACGATGCCGGCCGTGCAAAGGAGAGCACCGGCAACCAAAACGATTTTCCCGAAAGCCCGCGTCCGTTTCAAAATGCTGGCGCTGGCTAAACGAGAGTACAAACCCACCATCCGACGAGCGTCCACACTCATTCTTGCTCCCCTCGTGTTGCTAACTGTCCTGTTCTGTCCTGAATCAGTACGCGTTTACCGGATTAATGCTCGTGTTAGTCGCGAAGTCTGGCGGGAGAGGGGTGGCGGCCCAGCCTGTAGCCATCTGCGCTCGGAGAACGACCGGCTGTTGCGGAATCTTTCCTTTGAAGCGGACGGAGCTCGCGAACTCCCGATCCATCTTGCGACCAGGGTCGGGCTCTGTCGGAGTGCCGTGCACGTCGCGACAGCTTGACAATAGCTGCCGAAGGCCAACGGTGGCGAGCGTCCTCTCGGAATTCCGACGATTCGGGACCGGGTGGCACAGGCCGCCACGAAGCCGCGATGGTGCAAAACCTGCTCCCTCGTGAGTCGGCACATCTCGAGGAGTGGAGTGCTGATCGTCGGGGGGAATGGCCGCGCTACCACGGTAGATCGAGGGCATCGCAAAGGAACTCCATCAGGGGAGTGGTGGATCTCATGGCGCGGACGAAGCGGGTGAGGAAGTCGGGCTGGAGGGCGTCTTGCTCGCTGAAACGGGTCAGGCAGTAGAAGTCCTTGCGTTTGAGGTCTGCGATTAGGGGGTGATCGGGATCGTAGCCTTTGGGCGCACGTTTGAGACGGGCGCCTCGAAGCGTCAGCGGCTGCTTGGCGCGGGGGCTGAAGGCTCTCTTCGTTGTGGCACTCAACCATCCCTTGGGATCATCGACGATGGCATCGCGGATCAGGCCCAGCGCACGGGAGTCAGGGTGCCAGATGCCGGCGGCGGCGAAGACACCTGCATCTTCAGAGCTGCTGTCTTCTGGCTCGAGGTGGAGGTAGAAGGCGGGAGCGTGCGCATCCCGGCCCGCCGCATGGCGGAACTGGGCGCCCGCGTGGGTCTTGTAGGGGCGCTTGTCCCTGGAGAAGCGGACGTCGCGATAGATGCGAAAAAGGGAGCCGCCGTTGGGCCGGGGATCGGCGACGATATGAGGAGAGAGCGCAGAGAGCCTGGTTCCGACGCTGCCGATGAAGCTGAGCATCGGGTCTCTTACCTGCTCGATGTAGCGGGGCTTGTTGTTCTGGAACCAGTCGCGATTGTTGTTGCTTGCGAGTTCGCGGAGGAAGCTGAACAGGGCAGGGGAGAAAAGAGGACTCATGATGATTCCTTGGGAGGTGAAGCGCTTCAGATTGCACTGCGAACTCGTGGAAGGTTGCAGCACGATCATATCGTAGGGCCCTTGTTGCGTGCCCGATCGCGGACTTGCGATCTCTCCTGCCGCGGCAAAGAGGCGGCTTGTGAAGCGAGTCAAGATCACGCTTCATCCCTGCCCTGATCGGGTGTAAACTCAACGCCGCCAGTGATGACGGGATACCGAAAACGCACAGGGGTTTCAGATGAGATACGCGGAGATTGGGTACTATCTAGAGATCGACCTGGCCACCGGCAACATCGAGAAAGTGGAAAGCGATCCGGAGTTGACTGAGCTCTATCTGGGCGGACTAGGTACCAGTGTCAAGCAGCACTGGGATAGGGTTCCGCCCGAGGTCAAACCCTTCGATGACGAAAACCTACTGATCTTCAGTACCGGCCTCTTGAATGGCACCCCGGCGTTCAGCGCTAACCGGACCGTCGTCTCCTTCGTCTCTCCCCAGTCCGAATTGTTGGCCTACCCGATGATGGGCGGATTCTGGTCGGCGGAGCTGAAGCATGCCGGGTACGACAAGGTGATCTTCAGCAACAAGTCCCCAGACTGGGTCTATATCTGGATCAACAATGACAAGGTGGAGATCCGCGATGCCCGTCACTTCAAGGGCAAGGGCTCGCTCGAAGTGCAGGATCTTATTCGGGAAGAACTGAACGAACCGAACGCCCAGGTGGCGGCCATCGGTCTGGCCGGTGAGAACCGCTGTTTTACCGCGTCCATCGAGCAGTCGAGGTCGAGCTCCAGCAGGCTCGGCGGCGGTGCGATCATGGGTGACAAGAAGATCAAGGCGGTGGCGGTTCGGGGGTCCAAGGACGTCCACCTCGCCCGGGGCGCCGAGTTCATGGAGTTGATGGAGGAGGTCAAGAAATACATCAACTTCCGCAACAGCAATCCCATACCGGGTGTGATGACGATCCTCTCCGGAATCGGTTCGCCCCAGGAGATGCTGCACACTGACGAGAAATGGCATACGGAAGGCTTTGCCTGGGGAAACGCCCGCAAGCGGAGGAAGAACTTCTGGACCGAGGAGATCGAAAAGGCCTGGACGGGCACGCAGAACACCGCGATCAAGCGCTTTATCAGTTGCTACAACTGTCCGCAACAGTGCGGGGCATTGATCGACTATCCCGGTGTCCCGAGATACATGATGAAGTGCTTCTCCAAGCTGACTTACGGGATGGCGGCGTATGTAGACAATCTCGAATTCGGTTTCAAGATCGTCCAGCGCGCCCAGGAATATGGCGTAGACGCCTTTTCAACGCCGCAGATTCTGGCGTTCGCGGTGGAACTCAAGGATGCCGGCATTCTGACGGACAAGGACTTCGAGGGCTGCCCGCCGGATGAGGACAAGGAGGGCCGATTCGTCTGGTTGCTGGACCGTCTGGTCAACCGGGAAGGGATCGGCGACATCCTCGCCGACGGAACCTATTGGGCTGCCAAGCGCATCGGCAACGGTGCGGAGGAATTCGCCCACAACAACATCAAGAAGCACGAACAGCTCCCCATCAAGCTGGGCATGCTCGATCCGCTCTACTACCTGATGTATGCCACCAACGAGAAGATCAGCATCACCCAGATCGAGGGCAACTGGCCCCAGGCGCCGTTCCCCAAGCGGGAGCAGCGGGAGCAGTTCGTCAAGGAGTGGCCCCAGGTTCCCGACGAGAGGTTCAAGGAGTGGCTGCTCGAATGGGAGCCGCGGGGCGAAAAGTCGATCCCGCATTACCCACCGCCGCCGATGGCCAGTGAGATCGTGGATTGGATGGAGATGATTCACAATATCGATGACGCCCTTGGACTCTGTGCCGGGATGGCGTCGTTCTGCCTCAAGCCCCCCTATCACATCAACAACTTGCCTCAGCTGGTTTCGGCGGCCACCGGCATGGACGTAGACCGGGACGAGCTGAAGCGGAAAGTCAATCGAAGCCGGAATCTTCATCGTGCTTTCAATAACTGCAGGGGCATGACGAGAGCTGACGAGAAGCCGCCGGAGGATCACTGGCGCCACCGCTTCCCCGAGCTGGAAGAAGAGCTGCTATCCACCTACTACGCCTTCAAGGGCTGGAATCACGACGGCATCCCGACGAGGGAGAGACTGCACGAGCTGGACCTGGACTATGTCGCCGATGAGCTTGAGAAGAGAGGGATATTGAAAGATGTCCAAGGTTAAAAAAATCGTCAAGAACATCAGGGTTGACGCTGACAAGTGCAACGGCTGCCGGGGATGCGAGATCGCCTGCTCTGCCTTCCACGCCGAACCGAAGTACAGCAGCGTCAACCCGGCGAGGTCCCGCATCAGGGTCCTCACCAATCGCTTGAAGGACATCTGGCTGCCGGTCTTCGCCGGTGAGTACACGCCTACCGAGTGTGCCGGCAGGGACATCTACACCATCGATGGCAAAGAGTACGAGGAGTGCGCCTTCTGCCGGGCTGCTTGCCCCTCCCGCGATATGTTCAAGGAGCCTGATTCCGGCCTGCCGCTGAGATGCGACATGTGCGAGGGCGAGGACGAGCCGCTCTGCGTCAAGTGGTGCCTCACCAATGTCCTGGTTTACGAAGAGCGGGAGGTCTGGGTCGAGGAGGAGACGGAGGAGATGAAGCAGGAGGAGCTTCACGTCGGGCTCGAGTCTCTGGCTGACAAGTACGGGAGGGACAAGCTCATGGATGCGGTGGCCCGCATGAACGCGAAGGACTGACCAGTGGAAACAGTAGCCCCGTTTGGGGAGGTCCTCGAGGAGATCAGGGAGTTAGGCGGTGACAGCTACCGTCTCTGTTTCCAGTGCGGCAAATGCGACGTGGTCTGCCCCTGGAACCATGTCCGGCAGTTCAGTATCCGCAAGATCATCCGCGAAGCGTCCTTCGGTCTGACGGAGATCGAGAGCGAGGATGTCTGGCGCTGCACCACTTGCGGTGCGTGTCTGGAGCAGTGCCCCCGGGGCGTGAACCAGATCGATCTCGGCGTCTCCCTGCGCAAACTGGCCACCAACTATGACGTGGTGCATGCGTCGGCCAAGCCGGCCAAGTCGGCGCGGATCAGGCTCAACGACGATGGGAATCCGCTCAACAGGAACCGGACGGAACGGGCCGATTGGGCGGAAGGCCTGGCGGTCAAGCCCTTCACCGAGGAGACGGAGATTCTCTTCTTCGTCTGCTGCTATCTCAGCTACGATCCGCGGATGAAGAGGGTGGCGAAGGCCACCGTCGAGATCCTGAACAAGGCGGGTGTCGACTACGGTATTCTCGGCACACAGGAGAGCTGCTGTGGAGAGAGCATCCGCAAGACCGGTGCGGAAGATACCTTCAAGAAGCTGGCCAGGGGAAACATCAAGACCTTCATCGACAACGGCGTCAAGAAAATCGTCGTGTCCTCGCCCCATTGCTACGAGGCGTTCAAGAAGGAATACGCCGAGTTCATGGTGCATTTCGAAGTGGTTCACATCACCCAGTACCTGCTGGAGCTGATCCGGGATGGACGACTTACGATCACCGGGAGCTTTGAGAAGGTCGTTACCTGGCACGATCCCTGTTATCTGGGCAGGCACAACGACATTTTCGATGAGCCGCGGGAGATCCTGGGCCGTATCCCCGGCCTGACGCTCAAGGAGATGGCCTCGAACCGAAACAACAGCCTCTGCTGCGGTGGCGGTGGTGGGCGGGTCTGGATGGAGACGATCAAGGGAGAGCGCTTCTCCGATCTCAGGGTGGAGCAGGCGCGGACGACCGGGGCGGAGGTATTGGTGACGGCCTGCCCCTATTGCATCTCGATGTTCGAGGACAGCCGGCTGACCCTCGATGCCGAGGACGGGCTAGAGGTCAGGGATATTACCGAGGTGATAGAGGACGTGATTTGACCGGGACGGTTCATGAATCCTCGGCTGCGGCGGAAGGGCTCGCGGACTTGCCGGGTTTTGCGGGCGTAGGAGAGGACGAGACCCAGTGGAAAAGACTTCAATAGACGGGAATTACGGAGACGTGATGATCGTCGGTGGCGGGATCAGCGGCATTCAGGCCGCTCTCGACATGGCCACCGCCGGCTTCAAGGTCTACCTGGTGGAGAAGGGGCCGAGCGTCGGTGGCCACATGGCCCAGCTGGACAAGACCTTTCCCACCAACGACTGCTCCACGTGAATTCTCGCACCGAAGATGGTCGAGTTCGGCCGTCATCAGAATATTGAATCCCTGACCTACTCCGAAGTGAGCGCTTTGGAAGGGGAGGCCGGTGACTTCAGGGTCACCGTGACCCGGCAAGCTCGTTACATCGACGAGGACAAGTGTACCGGCTGCGGGATCTGCATGAAGTACTGCCCGGTGGAATATCCCGATCCGTACAACCAGGAGCTCAACGACAACAAGGCGATCCATATCTACTTCTCCCAGGCCATCCCGCTGGTGACCTACATCGATGAGAGCTGCCTGAGACTCACGGAGGGCAAATGCGATATCTGCGTGGGCGTCTGCCAGCCCAAGGCGATCGATTTCATGCAGACCGCCGAGAAGGTCACGCTCAACGTGGGAGCCATCATCCTCGCGACCGGCGTCGAGCCGTTCGACCCCTCTGCGGTCGCGGAGTACGGTTACGGGACGCTGTCGAACGTCGTCACCAGCATGGACTACGAGCGGCTGCTCTCGTCGACTGGGCCCTACCGCGGCGCGATCCTGCGCAGCAGCGACCGGACACATCCGATGAAGGTCGCCTGGCTGCAGTGCGTTGGTTCCCGGCGTGTGACCCCAGGGGAGAATAGCTACTGCTCAGGTGTCTGTTGTGCCTACACTCAGAAGCAGGTGATCCTGACCAAGGAGCACGCCGCCGAGGCTCAGTGCACGGTCTTCCACAACGATATTCGCGCCATCGGCAAGGATTTCGAGCGCTACTATCACCGGGCCGAGCAACTTCCCGGGGTGCGTTTCATCAGGAGCTACACCTCCGTCGTCAGAGAAGATCCGGAGAGCAAGAACGTGGTGGTCCGCTACGCGACGCCCGACGACGGTGTCAAGGAAGAAGAGTTCGACATGGTGGTCCTCTCCGTGGGGCTGAATCCTCCTGCCGATCACCAATCCCTCGTCGAGACCTTCGGGATCGCGCTGGGTGAGCACGGCTTTCCCGAAACCGTTCAGGGGAATCCCATGGCCACCACCAGGCGCGGGATTTTCGTCAGCGGTGGCCTGCAGGGGCCGGTGGACATTCCGGAGTCGGTGTTCAGTGCCAGCGGCGCCGGATCCCAATGCGGTGAGATCCTGGGTTATCGGAGGGATAAGTTGACCCAGGAGATGTCCTATCCGCCGGAGCGCAACGTTGCCCAGGATGAAGCGCGGGTCGGGGTCTTCGTCTGTCACTGTGGAGCCAATATTGGATCGGTGGTGAATATTCCCTCGACGGTTGAGGAGGTGAGGAACTTCCCCAACGTGGTCCACGTCCAGGAGCAGCTCTTCTCCTGTGCCAACAACGCGATCCGGCAGATCTCGGAGCTTGTGGAGGAGAAGGGGCTCAACCGGGTGGTGATCGCTGCCTGCTCTCCGCGCACCCTCGAGGGACTCTTCCGCGACACCATGCGCGGGTCGGGGCTTAATCAGTATTTCCTTGAGATGGCCAACATCCGTGAGCAGTGCTCGTGGGTTCATTCAAGGGAAAAGGAGCAGGCCACCCACAAGGCCAAGGACATCATCCGCATGGCGGTGGCGCGGGTCGCCCGCTTGAAGCCGCTGCAGGAGTTCAATCTGCCGGTGAACAAGACCACCCTGGTGGTGGGCGGAGGCATCGCCGGCATGACCTGCGCCCTCTCCCTCGCCAGGCAGGGTTACCAGGTTCACCTGGTGGAAAGAGAGAAGGTGCTGGGAGGGATGGCGCGGAGGATCCCTACCACCCTCGAAGGGCTGGATGTCAAAGCGTATCTGGAGGAACTGATCCGGGCGATCTACGAAAACCCCCTGGTACACGTCTCGCACAGTGCCGTCATCACGGATGTTTCCGGGTACGTGGGAAACTTCACCACGACGCTCAAGACGAAAGGTGTGATCAAGAAGATCGATCACGGCGCCTCGGTGATCGCCGTGGGTGCCGACGTCTACCGGCCCACCGAGTACCTCTACGGCCAGAGCGACAAGGTACTGACCCACATGGAATTGGGAGAGAAACTCGCGGCAGGGAATGAGATGGTGACGGGTGCCGAGAGTGTGGTGATGATCCAGTGTGTCGGTTGCCGCAACGAGGACCGGGACTATTGCAGCCGGGTCTGCTGCAGTCACGCGGTGAAGAACGCCCTGAAGTTGAAAGAGCTGAATCCTGGGATGGCGATCTACATCCTCTTCCGGGACATGAGGACCTTCGGTTTCAGGGAGGACTACTACCGGGAAGCGGCCGACAAGGAGGTGTGCTTCATCCAGTACGACCCGGAGAATGCGCCAGAGGTAGAGGAGGCTGTCGGCGAGACGGGCAAGCCCTGCGTGCGGGTCACCGTGCCGGACCCCATTCTCGGCAGCCGGCTGGAGTTGGACGCCGACATTCTCTCCCTGGCGGCCGCGGTGGTCCCTGCGAAAGGTTCCAGCGATATTGTCAGTCAGTTCAAGGTCACCCTCAATCCGGACGGCTTCTTCAAGGAAGCCCATGTGAAGTTGCGGCCGGTGGAGTTCGCCGCGGACGGTGTCTACCTCTGCGGCATGGCCCAATACCCCAAGCACATCGAGGAGGTGGTGAATCAGGCCTATGGTGCGGCCGGCCGGGTGGTGACGATGATGTCCCACGATACCGTCGTCGCCTCGGGCTCGGTGGCCGAGGTCGCGGAGTACGACTGTGTCTCCTGCGGAGCTTGTATCAGCGCCTGCAGCTATGGCGCCATCGAGTTTGTCGACACCCCGAAAGGCAGCAAGGCGAGAGTCAACCCGGTGCTCTGCAAGGGTGACGGACTTTGCAATGCGAAGTGTCCCACCGGTGCCGTGGTGCTGAAGCACTTCACCGACGAGGCGCTCCTGTGCCAGATTGATGCGGCGGGAACGAGAGACGAAGCGACTCATGTGGAATGCTCATGAGATCTTCGGCTGAAACACTCCAGCTGCGAGCGGGCCAGGTCCGTTGGGCCCTCTCGCCCGTGCTAGGGACCCGTCTCCCCGCCCCGTGGCCTCCGGCGACAGTTCAATTGCGAACCCCTGCGTGTGGGCTATCTGGAAATCATCCGCGCTGCTTCAATTCGAAGCTCCATGAAGATCCCGCGTTCAGGAGATGGACCTTGTGCTTGGAAAACCTGGGGAAGGAGGTGCGGCCCGATGAGCGATAGCAGCAAGTTCATCCCGAAGACCATCGGTTTCGTCTGTCACTGGTGAGCGTACGGCGCTGCCGATGCTGCGGGAGTTGCCCGCATTCAATACAGCCATGACATCAGGCTCATCCGGGTCATGTGTTCCGGAAGGGTCGACTTGGAATTCATTCTCAGGGCGTTCGCCAATGGCCAGGACGGCGTGCTGATCGGCGGTTGCAAACTCAATGAGTGCAACTACGTGACGCATGGAAACTTCGATGCGCTGGCCAATACCTATATCTGCAAGATGATCCTCTCCCGTATCGGGTTGAACCCGGAGCGACTGAGCATCGAGTTCATGTCAGGCGGTGATAGCAATCGCTTGGCGGAAGTGATCGACGGATTCACCGCCAGGATCCGGGAACTCGGGCCGCTTGGCGTGGCGGAAGGGATTGAGCCGGAGTTGCTTTTTCAGGCCCTCGAGGCGAGTCGAATGCTGGTTCCATACCTCAGGCTGGTGGAACGGGAGAAGTTGAGGGCGCCTGTACGGTCGGAAGAGGCCTACCGCGAGTTCTATGCCAGTGACGAAGTGAGCCGGCTCTTCGATGACCTGGTTGACGGCAACTTGGCCATCAGCAGAATCGTCGCGTTGCTTCGGAAAGCGGACCTGTCCACCAGCGAGATCTCCAAGCGTCTGGACCTTAACCCGTCCGAGGTCGCTCGGATCATGAACACGTCGTCGAGGCAGGGGCTGGTCCGTTACGAACCTGAAAGAAACTGCTACACGCTCGCGCTGGGACAGACATGATGCCGGCCACGGACTCAATAGGAAGCGGAAGCGATGGACGCTGAACGAATCGATCAGATCATCGACGAGCACCAGGGAGCGCAGGACCTGATGATTCAGGTTCTGCTGGCGATCCAGAGTGAATACAACTGGCTCCCCGAAGCGGCGCTGCGGAAGATCAGCGAGAGACTGCAGGTCCCGATGTCGCAGATTCTGCATATCGCCACCTTCTACAAGGCGTTCAGCCTGGTTCCCAAGGGCCGCCACCAGCTGCACATCTGCACGGGGACTGCCTGCCATGTTCGCGGCGCGCCGCGGGTTCTGGAGACGGTGCAGGAGCATGTCGGGATCGGGGCCGGCGAAACCGACCTCGATCTCAAGTTCAGCCTGGAGACGGTGAGCTGCATCGGTTGTTGCGCGCTGGGACCGGTGATCGATATCGACGGGAAGATCCACGGCAACGTATCGATCGGGGATACCGCCGACATACTCAAGCAGTACACCTAAGGGAAGAGAATGCCGCAGCTGAAGACACCGAAGGACCTGGGGTGCTACAGGCAAGACTTGTCCTCAGGAAGAGACAGAGAGACGCCCTGTATCTCCGTTTGCGTCGGCACCGGTTGCCTGGCCTATGGCGCTGATGAGGTGTTCAGGGCGTTCGAGACGGAGATCGGCAAGCGCGAGCTGGCCGCCACCGTGGAGGCCAAGGGCTGCGGCTGTCCCGGGTACTGTGAGAAGGGACCGGTGGTGGTGATCTATCCGGAGAAGATCTGCTACCTCGGGGTGACACCCGAGGATGTGTCCGAGATCGTCAACCGCACGGTCGTGGAAAAGGAGGTGGTCGAGCGCCTCGTCTACTCGGACCCGGATTCGGGCCAACACGCGATCCATGAATCGGACATCCCGTTCTACAAGTACCAGGAGCGCTTTCTTCTCTCCAGCAATACCCTGATCGACCCCAAGAGCATCGATGACTACCTGGCCATCGGCGGCTACAGCGCCCTGAATAAAGCCCTGTTTCAGCTGAGTGCCGAAGAGGTGCTCGAGGAGGTCAAGAAGTCGAAGCTCCGGGGCCGGGGCGGCGGCGGTTTCCCCGTCGGCCGCAAGTGGGAGGGGTCCCGTGATGCGCCGGGAGAGGTGAAGTACGTGCTGGTCAACGCCGACGAGGGCGATCCCGGGGCTTTCATGGATCGGGCGCTCCTCGAGGGAAACCCTCATTCGATCCTGGAAGGGTTGATCATCGGAGCCTACGCCGTCGGTGCTCACGAGGGCTATGTCTACGTCCGGCAGGAATACCCGCTGGCGGTGGAGAACATCAGCCGGGCCATCAAGCAGGCCGAGGAATACGGCCTGCTGGGGGAAGACATCCTCGGCTCCGGTTTCGACTTCAAGGTCATGGTGCACCGGGGTGCCGGCGCCTTTGTCTGCGGCGAGTCGACGGCGTTGATGACGGCGCTGGAGGGCCGCGTAGGAGAACCGAGGCCGAAGTACGTACGTTCTAACGTCAAGGGTCTCTGGAACCGGCCCAGCGTGCTGAACAACGTAGAGACCTGGGCCAATATCCCCTTGATCATCAACAAGGGCGCGG
>JANTFM010000050.1 GCA_024763475.1 Acidobacteriota bacterium
ACCATACAGGTACACCTCGGCTGTTTGAGCCTCGTGCGGGCACGCCAGCGTACATCTACGCCGTTTCGACTCGAAGCTTCATGCATAATCCGGGCTAGCTAGTCGAGAACCCGTTCCCAGGCACACCGTAGCTGCTGCGCTGGCCAATCGATCTTGTGGATGCCATTCTTTGCAACCCTGCGTGGCCGCGGCGGCTGGCGTGGGTCCCAAGCGAGGTCATGAAATGAAGATCATCGAGTGTGTGCCCAACGTTTCCGAAGGAAGAGATCGCGGAGTCCTGGAACGGATCGCAGCCAGTGTCGAGGCGATCGAAGGCGTCGAGCTGTTGGACATGGACCCGGGAGCCGAGACCCATCGCACGGTCTTTACCTTCGTAGGAAATCCGGAGAGCGTCGCAGAGGCCGCATTCCAGTTCGCGAAGACGGCGACGAGCCTGATCGACATGCGGCTCCACTCGGGCGCGCACGCACGTTTTGGTGCGGTGGATGTCATGCCCTTCGTCCCCGTGGGTGGTGGCGCAACGATGGACGACTGCATCGCTCTTGCCCGCAAGGTGGGTCAGCGCATCGGCGAGGAACTCTCCTACCCCATCTATCTCTATGAGAAGGCCGCGAGCCGGCCTGAGCGTCAGAGCCTGGCGGAGCTTCGCAAGGGCGAGTACGAAGCACTCGAGAAGAAGTTGAGCCGACCTGAGGGGGCCCCGGACTACGGTCCGGCCACATTCGTCCCTGAAACCGGAGCGACGGCCGTCGGCGCCCGTCCCTTCCTGATCGCCTACAACGTGGATCTGAACACGAACGATCGAAAGCTGGCACACGACATCGCTCTGGATGTTCGGGAGCAGGGCCGTCTGGCGCGGGACGAGCGGCGGAAGATCCTGAGGGACGCCGACGGGAACAAGCTCCGCAAGCCGGGAAAACACAAGGCCGTGCGCGCCGTCGGTTGGTATATCCCTGAATTCGGCAGGGCACAGGTCTCCATCAATCTCACGAACTACGAGATCACGCCTCCTCACACCATCTTCGACAGCATTCGCGAGGAGGCGGACGAGCGGGGGCTGCGCGTCACAGGCTCCGAGATCGTGGGACTGATCCCTCTCGAAGCGGTGCTGCAGGCGGGTGCCCACTACCTGCGCAAGCAGGGCAAGAGCGCGGCCGTGCCCGAGCCCGATCTCGTCGAGACGGCGAGTGCGAGCCTTGGCTTCAGCGACGTCAAGCCCTTCGAGGCGGCCAAGACCATCATCGACTATCGCCTCGCCGCGCGGGAGAGCGGTCTGCGCGCCATGAGTCTGACCGGATTCGCGGACGAGCTCTCGCGATCCACACCCGCGCCGGGAGGTGGTTCTGTGGCCGCCCTGGTTGGATCTCTGGGGGCGGGTCTCGCGTCGATGGTGAGTGCTCTGACGCACCAGGGCGCCAAGGACGACCCGCAGCTTCGCGCGTCGGTGGAGACCCTCGGTCTCGCGGCCCAGGCGGCCAAGGATCGATTGCTGCGCGCGATCGATGAGGACACGGCCGCGTTCGAGGGCATGGCGGCGGCCGCGCGCCTGCCTCGCAAGAGCGAGGAACAGAAGGCTGCTCGTGAGCTGGCTCTCCTCGAGGCGACCCGTCAGGCCATTCGCGTTCCCCTGGCCGTCGTCGAACTGGCCCTCGAGGTCGCCCAGCTCGCGGAGGCGATCGCGGCAAGTGGTCTCGCGGCCGCTGCGTCGGATGCAGGAGTCGCTGGATGGTGCGCCCGTGCCGCCGCAGAGGGAGCGGGCCTCAACGTGCGGATTAACCTTGCTGGTCTTCCTGACGAGGGCGAACGACATGAGACGGCCGCCCGTCTTCAGGAACTTCTGGGAGAGACGAGAGCGGCCGCCGAGCGGGCGATTGCCACCGTCAACGAGCGTCTCGAGGAGCCTGCGGGATAGACCCTTCGCGGCCAAGGCACTGCCGGCGGAGTGGACCTTCGTCAAACACGGATCTGTGGTGAGCGCTGGCTCGCGGAATCAAGCGTTGGGCAACCCTCAGTCCTTCAGAGGCGGGATCGTTTCGGGATCCAGGCCGCGAAGTTCGAGCAGCTTTCGTATGACCGCACCGACTTCCCTGTCCGGCGTCGAGGCGCCTGCGGTGATACCGATCTCCAGGTCTCCCGAGGGGAGCCAATCCTTTGTGGTCACGAGCTCTGTGGTCCAGGCGGGTTGGTGGCGGATCTCCGTGGCGGAGAGAATCTCATCGACGCTCTTGACGTGGAAGGTTGGGACCGTTTCGGTGCAGATCTCAGCGAGGTGCCCCGTATTGGAGGAGTTGTAACCCCCGATGATGAGCATCAGCTGGGGTGGTGATTTCATCATCTCCACCACGGCGCTCTGTCGCTCTTCCGTTGCCGAGCAAATGGTGTCGAAGGCGCGGAAGTGATCGAGGATTCGCTCTTCGCCGTAGCGGAGGGTGAGGGCCTTGCGGATACAGTCGGCGATCTCGAGGGACTCAGAGGACAGCATGGTCGTCTGGTTGGCCATCCCAATTCGCACGAGGTCCCGCACGGGATCGAAACCGGGCGAGCTCGCCGATTCAAAGTCGATCCGGAGTTTCTCTGGGCCCTCACGACCGCCGATTACGGCGCAGACCCTCTCGGCCTGCTCCATGTTCCGTACGACGAGGTAGGATCCTTCGGGCTGCACGAGGGCGCGACTCGCGGTCGCACGGGTTTCCTCGTGGTTCCACTTCCCGTGGATCAGGCAGGTAAACCCGTCTCGAGCGAATCTCTCGACGTTTTTCCAGACATTGAGAACGCTCCCGCAGGTGGTGTCGACGAGGAGCGCACCGGTCTGACGCATCCGTTCCAACAGCTTGATCGACACGCCGAAAGCCGGAATCAGCAACACATCGAGGGGGCCGACGTCCTCCCAGCGGGCGTCACTGCCCTGGGAGCCATCGAGAAAGAGGAAGCCGATCTCGGCGAGCCTCCGGTTCACGCTGGGATTGTGAATGACCTCTCCCGTGAGAAAGATGCGTTTGTTCGGGAAGCGGGCGCGCGTCTCGTACGCGTAGTCAATGGCACGGTCGACGCCATAGCAGAAGCCGAATTCCTTGGCGATCCGGACGGTCAGGGTGGGCCACTCGAGGCGGGATCCCGAGTCTCTTGCCCTCTGAACGAGAGAGGAGTCGAAGTCCCGGGATAGCAGCGGTGCGACCTGCTTCCGCAATCCAAAGCCCTTTCGCAGGATCTTTCCGTTGGCACTCACGTCGTGGCCTCCTGCGCCTCGAGGCGCTGCGAGAGTATAACTTCACTATCGCTGACGTGTTAGGCGAAGACCCGAACGGAGTGTGGTGCGAAGACAGGAGCCGAGATGAGATTGACCCCCTGACGCTAAGGGGGGGAGGGGCGCGCCAGGGGGTCAGATGCCACGAAACGGTGGGTCACACTCGGGAAGCTGCCAGTGAGCCGGGGGGAGTATCACTCACTGCAATCTTCCCTTAGGAGGATCTTGCGCGCAGAATAAGCCCCGGGGCCAGCCCGCCGAAGACAATCATTGGAGAAGTGCTGCATATTCACCGCAAAAAACACCCTACTTCGATCCGCAAAAGTAGGTTTCTTACTCCCTTCGACAGACCAGGTGCCCCCTCTGTGCGTCACCGGCTCAGTCTGGAGACCCGTGGCTGACCATGCTGGGAAGCGTCCATGAATGCTCAGTGCCAGAGAAGGGTTCGCTCCGTACCGCGCAGTCTTGTACTGAGCAGGAGCTGCAAAGGTCCTCCGTGCAGGGGTCCGCGTGAACCAACGCTTCGCCATCGATTCCCAGCTGAGCCAGCAGCGCGCGTGCGAGCTCATCCTGGGAGTCGTGTGCGCGCCGCAGATTCCAGGTTCGTGGCACCGTGAGGTGGAAGTCGATGTGCGGCCGGTCTCCTGAGACCCAGGCTCTCAGCTGGTGGATCTCGATCCACTCGGGGCGCCTGACCTGCTGCAGAGCCTCGGCGAGGTGCCGGAGGAGCACCGGATCGGCCTCGTCCATGAGCCGGGCCGCAGCTTCCTTCAAGAGTCCCAGCCCGCTCCAAGCGATATAGACACTCACGAGGCAGGCGACGATCGGGTCGAGCACGAGCCACCCTGTCAACCGCACAGCAACCAGCCCGACGATGACGCCGGCGGTCGTCACGGTGTCCGCCAGCAGATGCTTGCCTTCCCCGACCAGGGTCATATTCGATGATCGACGTCCGCGGCGCATCAGGTATGCGCCCGCGAAACAGTTCGCCAGCCCTGCCGCAGCGGACAGCAAGAGCCCTAAACCAAGCCGGTTGACGGACTCGGGATGCCGAAGCGCCGGCACAGCCTCCCGCAAGATACCCGCCGCCGCCGCGAGAATCAGCGCGCCGCTCAGGCCCGCTGCGAAGAACTCGATCTTGCCGTGCCCGTAGGGGTGGTCCCTGTCCGGGGGCTTGGCTGCCAGAGAAATGCTGAAGAGCCCGAACGCGCCGGTGATCAGATTGATCACCGATTCCGCCGCATCGGAGAAGACCGCCTGGCTGCCGGTCAGCCACCAGGCCGTCATCTTGAGGCCCAGCAGGATCAACGCCAGTGCCAGAACGCCCCGCATCACGAGCTGCTTGCCGGCGCCAAGTCTTGCTGATTCGTTCAATTCCTGCATCATCGCCTTCCCCTTCAGGAAATGATACCCGTATCATGCGGCGTGTACGAGAGTTGGAGACCATGATGACCCACGCATCCGGCGGCCCGCTGCCGACGCCTCCTCAAGTTGAGGGAAAGCGCCCCGCTCTTGGTCGTCGTCTCTTCGCGTTCCTGATGCTGCTGCTGGCCCTCTTTTTTCTCGGCTGGCAGATCGCCCAGGCCGGCCCGCGCGATCTCGTGACCCGTCTCGTGACGGTGCCCGCCGCGACGCTGGTCCTGATCCTCGCCCTGACCCTGCTGCGCTACATCGTGGCGTCCGCACGCCTCGCGGCACTGACGCGTCTCCTGACCCCGGTGCGCTGGAGCCCCTTTCTCTCGATCGTGCTGCTGTCCCAACTGCTCGGTGCGGTCATTCCAGGGGTGCGCGTCGGCGCCACGGTCCTCCGAGCCCATCTTGCTGCCCGGCGATTCGAAGGAGGGACGGCTCTTCATCTCGGCCCAAACCTCCTGGACCAACTCGCTCTGGCGACCTCCTGGATCCTTGTCGCCCTGGCCCTCGCGCCCGCGCTCGCGATCGGGAGCGAGCACCCGATCGGCGCAGAGAATCTCATCTACCTGCTTCTCGCGGTGGCGGGGATCGTCAGTGTCTTCATCGTGTTCAAACGCAGCAGGCATCGGATCTCGGCCTGGCTGACTCGGCCAAGGCCCGGTCGGCGTGGGCGCCTGGCGGAAGCGGCAGCCACCACCATCGAGGGCATGGGCACTCTCGTGGACGAGCCGCGTGCGCTGACGATCGGCCTGGTCGGCGGTATCGCGTTCGTCATCCTGGCGGGGCTCGCGCAGTGGGTTGCGCTCACGGGACTCGGTGAGCCCTTTCCGTGGTGGAATGCCATCCTCGCGGTGGTCGTTGGGACAACCATCGGAACCGCCTCTGGAACCCCGGGTGGTCTCGGCGTTACCGAGGCGGCCCAGGTTGCCTTCCTCGGTGGTCAGGGAGTCCCCGTCGCGAATGCAACCGCTGCCGTGCTTCTCGCACGGGGTGCCTACTACCTGCTGATCGTCGTGGGTGGTTTGCTCGCACTCTTGGGGGACTTCCGTCGCAAGCGCCGCAAGCCTGCCTGAGGCATGAGCCGATCTGCGGCTACCAGCCCCCTCCCACCATCCAGCTCGTTTCGGAGATGGCTTGCGTACGGGCCGCCGTCGCGACGATCGAGGCTGGCGCCCCCGGCGGCAGCTTGAGTGGTTCACGAAGGGCAATCAGCGTGAACCGAAGGCGGTGCCTGAGAGAGGCTTCGGCGTTCGGTGCAGCGTAGCCGGGCCGGCCATCGAAAACTGTGCCCTGCAAGACCTGTCCGCGAGATGCGTCGCGTCCCAGGCCGGGCCCGAGCCGCCGAGCACTCGGCGGGATCCCCCAGGCGATCCAGAACACGGCCTCGTCTTCGGGAGCGTCGAGGTCCTCGGCAATGATCGAGAACTCCTTGACGAGGGGAACGCGGGGGCAGTGCCAGTGCAACTCGGGCGAGCTGCCATAGCGCCCCGCCATCGTCAGGGCGGTCCAGGCGCCACCCGCGGGACCGCCGGGCTCGAGGAGGAAGCTGCCCTCCCGGGGTCTCAACGCCGTATTGACGCCCCCTGCGAGAGAGACCGCAGCGGCGAGGAGCAAGACGGGCAAGATGAGGCGGAGGTCCATGACCGCCGAAATGTACGGTGATTCGAGCCGGCCGGGGTCGAAACCCGCAACATGGTGCGCATCCGCGCTGGAGGGTATCCTCCCCAAATGGAGAGGAATGATCGTCGGGTCGATGTTCGCTCCTTTGCGGTCAGGCGGGAACTGAGGGACATTCTCGCGCGCTTGATCGACCGGGGTTGGTGGCGCCCGAATCAATACGAGCAGGCTCTGGATCGCCTCGTGAAGCAGCGCAAGCTGGCTCTTCGGCAGATGCTGCTGATTTTCGAGGAGGGTCGCGTGACGGACGAGGTCGCAGCCCTGGAAATCCTCGGCCGGCTGGCTACCAAAGAGGACGATGCGCAGCTGGCGGCCATCGCGAACAGCTCCCGCGCCTTCGAGGGAGCCCGGGTTTCCTGCGCCCTGGTCCTGCTCGGTCACGACAGCTCGGAACGGATCACGGCCCCAGATGTCTCCGGATTGGTCTTGCGTTGGCAGGCACGTCATCTTGCTGAAGAGAAGAGTATGCGGGAGCCCTTGGTTCGGCTCTACGGCAGCGCTCCCCGCGAGGAGCGGGCCCGCTGGATCGTGCTGCAGGAGCAAGAGGTCAGCGAGCCGGCGGGACGGGCGGCCATTTTCGAAATGCTTCTCGAACACGAAGAGGACCGCGAGCTGAGACGGTTGCTGCTGGAAGGCTTGACGCGCTACCCCAGCCCCTGCGCCCGTGCGGTCCTGCAGAGGGTCCAGCCGCAAGCCCCCGAGGAGCGCGAGTCCATCATGGCCGCGTTGGCACGCTTCGCCGCGGATGCCGATACCCGGACGGTACCGGAAGGGTGGTCCGCGAGGGTCGGCTTCTGCGACGGCTCCGGCTCCTACCCGCTTCGATTCGATTTCCGGCACCCGATGAGCCGTGAGCGGAGCGTTCTCTTCCTGCTCGATCTCGAGTGTGGTGTTCGCGAGGCTCTCGCACTGGTGGGTAGCGACGTGGCCCGCTACGACAAGGCGGGTGCCGCAGAGGATGGTCGCGAGATGGGCTCGTTGCATACGCTGAGCGTGCCGCAGGCGCTGGGTTTGCTGCACCAGGCGGAACGGGCTGGACTGCGGTGCGAGTGCTACTCGCCACTCGATTTTCGAGACGCGCGCCAGTTCCTCGATCCGCTGGCGGACCTCGAGATCCAGCGTCCCTCGCTAGCCCTCTCCGGCGACCCGAACCTGGATCCGCAAGACACGCGGAGAATGTTGGATGGTCCTGGCTACGCCGGCTGGTACTTTGATGCCGGTGACCACATTTTCGATGACTTGCGCCTTGAGGTCCTGCGCACTTGTGATCCCGACTCGCCACCTGATGCCGATCTCGTGACCCGAGCGGCGGAACGGCTCCAGGAAAGCGGGGAGGCGGCCAAAATTGCACGACGCCTCGATCACAACGCGTTTGTTCATCATTGCGCCGGACAGATGCGCCTCGCTGCCACCGCGCTCGCCACAGCAAAGGCGTGTCTGACCGAAGAGTTTCCGCAGATCCCGCTGGTCCGGCGAATGATGCGCGAGAGCGTGCATCCAGGGCACTTCTTTTTCGCGCCCGTGCCGGATTGCACCCAGCGGAATGACCTCGCCCTGCTCATGCTGTCCTCGGCCAGACCTACGCGCGGCCGCGTGCTGGCCGTCGACCTCGCATGGATCCTCACTCGGGCGACCGATGTCTGGCTCTCGCGAGTGCCCTCTGGAGAGCGTCCCCATGGCGACCATGTTCGCAGCGCCGTCCTCGAGTTGGCGTTTGTCGGCGCGCGTTGGGTGACCGGCTGGATGTCGAACTATGAAGAGCCTGAGACGGGCGATCAGGAGGCGATGCGGGTGAGCTTCGGCTCGTGGCGGCGCTCGCTGAGGGAGCGCTACCGCGACACGCTGCGTGAAATGCCCTTCCCTCCTCCCCCGTGGGATGCGGGTTTTGAACGCTTGACGGACCTCCTCACCTGGGCAACAGAGACCCTTGTCTTCAGCATCTGCCTCTGCCAGTGCGAGTATCGTTGCCCGGTGAATTCCCGGCGTTCCGGCGCCGCATGTCTCGCCGCAGAGAGTTTTCCGGCCGGTGAGGACGCGGAGCTCAAGATTCGATCCTGGCCAGGCCTCTATTTTCAGCAGCCCACCTCCCTCCAGGAGGGCGCCCTCCGTGCGCTGGTCGAAGCCTCCGGGGCCGGCAAGACACTCTACGAGAAGAAGCCCACGTTCCACTGCGGTGTCTGCGGAATGGATCGTCCGATCACTGCCCGCTCCCGCTCACAGGTCCATCCGCAGGGTGCGGATGGTGGCGGGCAGGACGTCTGCCGACGCTGTCAGAGACGTTACCGTCATGACCCGGAGTTCCGCGACGAACTCACCAGACGTCTTGGGCCGCTGACGCGCCGCTGATCCCGCGAGAAGCCCTGATCTGTGTCAGGGACAGGGGTTCGCGTTCTCGCGCGTGAGATCTGTGCCGTCGCCAAGGGCGGACTCGCCCCCGACGCCCTCGCCACTGACCAGCCAGTAGAAGGGCTCAGACGGAAGAGGCACGAGCGGATCGTCAAACGGATCCGAGCTGAGATCGCAGAATCGGGCGGCGTAATCATTGCTGCCGGGGACTTGAGAGTAGGAGCCGCCGGCAAGGAGTACGGACAGGTCTCCCCGATAGAGGTTGTAGCTGCCGAAGAGCGGATCGCTCTGCCAGCGCAGCGTGGGATGCTCGATCCGATCGAAGAGTACGACGCCGTCGTCCAGGTCACACTCGTCCCCTTCGCCATCCGCATCGAGGTCGTGCTGGGAGATATTGCGTTTCGAGACGCAGTTATCGCAGAGGTCCCCCACCCGGTCCCCGTCGCCGTCTGACTGGTCCGTGTTGGCGTTGTGCGGGCAGTTGTCGCAGGCCGTCCCGATCTCGTCGGCATCCCCGTCCTTCTGCGTCGGGTTCGCCGTCTCCGGGCAGTTGTCGCACGCATCTCCCAGGGTATCTCCGTCGAGGTCTGCCTGGTCGAGGTTCTCGTCGAAGGGACAGTTATCGCAGACGTTGTGCACGCTGTCCGCGTCGGAGTCTTCGCCCCATTCGTCTTCGTCCACGAGGAGGTCGCAGTCATCGTCGAGTGCGTTGCAGGTCTCCTCGGCGCCGGGATGACGCGTGGCATCTCCATCATCACAGTCGTTGTCGCAGACACGATACTCGTCGAGATCATCGTCGCTCTCGTTGGCCGGCACGGCGGGCCAGCTAATGTCGTTGCAGTCGTTGTTGATGCCGTCGCAGAGCTGGGGCGCACCTGGCCAGGTCGAGGCGCTCGCGTCGTCGCAGTCGCCCTGGCAGATCATGAAAGCATCCCCGTCGGCATTGGCCTCGTCCTCAGGAAGGGCGGGCCACAGGGGATCGCTGCAGTCGTTGTTCACGCCATCGCAGAGTTGGGTGCATCCTTCGCAGGTTGAGGCCGCGTCGTCGTCGCAGTCACCCGCGCACTCGGCGGAGCCATCACCGTCATCATCTATCTCCGAGCCCGGAGTCGCCGGCCAGTCGGGATCGTCGCAGTCGTTGTTCACGCCATCGCAGAGCTGGGGCGCGCCTGGCCAAGTGCTCGAGTCCCCGTCGTCACAGTCTCCGCAGGCGGGCCGCTCGTCACCATCGCCGTCGAGTTCGTCCTGCGGCAGGGCGGGCCAGTCGGGATCGTCGCAGTCGTTGTTCACGCCATCACAGGCTTGGTGAGCACCGGGGTACACTGCGGGATCCGCTGCGGCGCAGTCGCAAGCGTCTCCGGCGGGATCACCGTCGCCATTCTCCTGTTGTGGGTTTGCCACGGCAGGGCAGTTGTCTTCCCCGCCCCGAACGCCGTCGCCGTCCCGATCCCCGCAGCTCTCTCCCTGCTGGCTACGGTAGTGGTTGTGGTACAGCCAGCTATTCTCCTCCTGCGCGGGAATCGATCCGTCACTCAGGATGTTCGTGCGGTGGTAGGCATGCTGATTCCATACCTTGCGGGCCGGACTCCAAGAGACCGCCGGATCGTGGAGGACCCGCACGCCATGCCCTCCGCTGCGGCCGTAGTCGTTGCGGGCCACGATGATCTCCGCCTGTCCGTCCGCATCCACGTCCGCGATGACCGGCAACTCGATGGCCGTCAGGGAGGGGTTGCTGATCTCGCTGACAACAGTCCCCGTACCGGCATCGAAGACCCGCAGCGTCTTCTCGTCCGCGAAAATCACTTCCAGACTGCCATCGCCGTCGAGATCAAAGACACTGGACGCTGCCTTCGCGGAGCTGAGGTCCTCGGCCGTTTGAGACCAGACCTGCTCGAGACAATCCGTCGACCCTTCGATTTCTTCGCCAAGACGGAAGAGCGCGACGCTGTTCCGGCCTGCGACAGCGATCTCCGGAACGCAATCCCCGTCGACATCCACCAGCGAGGGGGCTCCGCCGTGCTGCGGGGTCGTGTCCACGAGGAAGTCCCGCTCGCAGCGCGTCGCCCCGGTCTGGCCATTGAGCAGGTAGATTCGGCTGGCATCATGATCGACCGCGACCACCTCGGGCAACTGGTCGAGGTCGAAGTCGCCCACCGCCGGAAAGAAGACCGAGCCCCCGAGATCGTCGCGGTCCCAGAGCAGAGTTCCATCTCCATGGAAGGCTCGACCGCCGGTCACGACCTCCGGAGACCCGTCGGAATCGAGGTCGGCGATCGCGGAGACCATCGCAGTGCGCGTGCGCCCAAGGTCCCAGCGCAGCTGCCCGCCGCTCTCGAAGACCGCGGACCCGGCGACGAGTTCCGGGGAACCGTTGCCGTCGAGATCGGCAATGCTGACATGCGTGTAGGGATCGAGCGGCGCACTAAGCGCCTGGCTGCACCAGAGAAAGCTTCCTTGCGAATCGAAGGCTGCGATTCTCGTTCGCTGAGACGCGAACTCGCCCTCGAGCAGGCCGATGATCTCGTAGTTCCCGTCACCATCCAGATCTGCCAGGGAGAGCCCGGCACCAGGGGAAAACACCCCCTCGGCGCCCCGCGCGTTGAGCGCAATCGGCTCCGTCTCCCCGGCGCAAACCTGGCTGCCTGGGTCGCTCGTCGAGAAGAGCTCGCTTCCGTCACGTCCCGAGATGATCCTCAGCACGCCGTCCTCTCCGTCGCTGATATCCACGTAGTCGATGAAGCTCGTGAAGACGATCTCCGGGGTCCCGTCGTGATCGAGATCCGCGACAAGGGGGGTCATCATGACCTGGTCGGACGATGGCACGATCGAGGAGCCGCTCCAGGAGCTCTCCTCGGCGAGCGAGGCAGCGGCCCCACTCCCGGCAGACGCGTGGTCGAAGAGCAGGAAGGATGCGACAAGCAGGGCGAGACTGGCCAGGAATGCGATTCTCATTGACGTTTCACCTCGTGACGGGATCTTCGGACGATACACGATTCGCCCGGTTGAGCTCTACCGCATCAAGACGCTCGAGCAGATTTCGGGCCTGCCGGTCGCCGGGGCTGAGGCGCAGGAGTTCCTTCAGTGCCCCGCGTGTCCGGTCGCGGTCTCCGAGTTGCATGCTCGCCAGGGCGAGGGTGCGGTAGGCGACCGCGGAGTGGGGATGATAGCGGAGCAGCTCCTCGACACGCTGCGCAGCCTGCGCCGCCTGGTGTGTCAGCATGGCATGCCGTGCGAGGCCTAGGGCTGCGCGATCGCAACGCGGATTCCACGCGAGCGCCCGGGCAAAGTGGTCGCGGCTTCGCGCCGAGCCCGGCGCCGCGGCTCTCGCCACACCGAGTTCGTGCTGGGAGACGAGCCAGACTAGCGCGGGAAGCGCCAACGCGAGGGCCAGCGTGAGACCTCCCAGCCGGATCCCCATCCCGAGTCTCAGGGTGGTGGTCCCGCGTGCGCCCGTGGTCCGGCTTGTTTGCGACTGCCTTGCTGGCCTCTTGTAGGGAGTGGCCCCGCGCGTGCGCGTGGTCCGGCACTGCACCCAGAGGAGCCCGGAGGCGATCGCCATGACGAAGAGGCTGGCCGGGTTGAAGAAGGTGTGCGAGAAGAGCGAGCCGAAGAGTCCAGCAGCTACGCCCCATGCGGTGAACGCGGCCGCTGCGCCGAGCCGGCCTGCGAGAGCCCCTCGTACCGTTCGCAAGGCTATCCAGGCATAGAGCAGCAGAAACAGGAGCGTCGCCGGCAGTCCGTCTTCCGTGGCGATCTGGAGGACGAGGTTGTGGGGATTCGTCGCGTAGCTGCCGCTCGAGCCCAGGGGATCGCGAAATCCCGGGAATCGTTGCGCATAGGCCGGGTAGACGCTCCGGAAGGAGCCCGTCCCATGCCCGGCTAGCGGCGCGTCCGCGATCATGGCGCAGCTCGCGGCGTAGATCGGCACTCTCGGACCGAGCCGCGTCGCCAACCAGGGCTGGCTCCACAGACCCGCCAGCGGCGGAGACGGCTCTCGGGACACAGCGTCCGCCGCCGCAGCATCCTGTGCGGGCCAGGACGGGGCGCTCCGGCCTTCGAGGGTGTCCGCAAGACGATGAATCGGCCGGAAGGGCATTGGGAGCAGCAGGTAGAGCAGAAGGCCGAGGAGCAGAGCGGTCAGGACGGTGGCGATCGGGGCCGCTGCAGACCTCCACGTCTTCGCGATGCGCCTCGCAAGCAGGAGACACACGAGGAGGGCTCCCGCGCCCAACCCGCCCAGCGCGCTGCGGCTCGCTGCGAGACAGAGGACCGCACCCAAGCTGATGGCACACAGCCACGCGGTCAGACGCAGCGTCCTGGGGAGCGAGCGCTCGCCGGCGGAATACAGCAGGAGCGGGAGCCAGATGGCAAGGACATCGCCGGTGAAATTCACATGACCGATGGGTGAGAAGAGCACCCACGGGTCGCGGGAAGCGGAGAGGAAGTAGCGGACGTAGTCGAGCCAGAAGAGACACGAGAACGCGAGCGCGCTGGCCACGGACGAGCGATGGAACCACTCCATCCAGGTTCCAGAGTCTCGCGAACCCACGAGCGCTGCCAGGAAGCACAGGCTGGCGCTGATCCAGATCGCGAGACGGACGCAGCCGTCAACGGGATTCGGGGTCCAGAGGACCGCGCTCGCGACCAGGGCCAGAAAGAGCAGCAGGAGCCATCCGGCAGGGTGGAGCTGGACAAGGGGTTTCGGACGACACGCGAGGGCTGCCAGCGCCATCGCAAAACCGGCCGCGAAGAGGATCGCCAGTTTGCCGTCTTCGTTGGGAGCCGCGGAGGAAAGGACGCGCAGGTTGATCACCAGCGGAAACACGACCAGCGGGACGAGGGTCCAACTCGCGCTAGGGGCCGGCCCGGGAAGGAGCTTGTTCAGCGATCCCGGCTCTTGCGGGGGATGATCCGACTGAGCAACGACCGAACCCCGCTCAGGATGGGAAGCACGCGCTTGCCAACGCCCAGGATCTGTCGGATCGGCCGAACCCGGCCGTCGAACTCGGCGCGGAAGATGCGCGTCTCGAGCTTGAAGGTGGCCCGGTGGGCTTCGATGCGCTGGAGCACGAGCTGCTTGTGGTAGCTTTCACGCGTCATGGGATCCCCTCCCGAAGCGGATGCGATCCTCTTGGAAGACCTGTCGGCTCGCCGCGAAAGGCGCTTCGCTCCGGCGCTTGCGCCACCGGAAGAGCCCCCCCGCCACGAGCGCGCCCAGCAGGTAGACTCCGGTCAGGCAGAGTGCGACGAGAACTCGCCGATCCCAGAATCTCACCAGTATCAGGACATTGAGGCTGAGGAAGGTCATCACCGAGAAGAACACGGCGAGTCCTGCGGCCATCGCCATCGACACGACGCGCTGCCGTTCTTCCTGAAGCTCGGCTTCGAAGAGTTCGAGGCGCAGGGTGACGCCTTCCATCAAGGAGGCCCAGACCCGGTTGGTCGCGTCCTTCAGCCCCGACTCGCGTTCACGTTCCACCATCTCGAGGCCCCCTTAGCGCCGGCGGATGAGCATCATGCCGACAAGGAAGCCGAGCCCCGCCGCGATCGAAACGGCGACGAGCGGGTTGGCGCTGATCTCGCCTCGCGTGCTGCTGAGTCCCTGCTCCAGGGTCTCGTGCGCCCGGTTTGCTCCGCCGAGGACGCGTCCTTCCAGCCGGCCGAGTCGCCCGCTGAGATCGTCGATTGCCGCGAGGAAATCCTCTCGAATCTTGCGTGCCCGTGTCTGGTAGTCCGCGTCGTCGCGCTGGTCGTCTCTCGTCATGATTCGCTCTCCGGGTTGCTTTCGAGGCGGCGGCGCCCCGCTCTTCTCCTGCGAACAGGGATCTATTGTACCTCTCTGCTCTAGACGCAGGAAGCGCTCGACGATAGATTGCGTCCTGAAAGGAGTCGGTGTTCAGCTCATGAAAGGAATCATACTCGCGGGAGGATCGGGGACCCGGCTCTACCCGATGACCAGCTGCACGAGCAAGCAGCTGATGCCCATCTACGATAAGCCGATGATCTACTACCCGCTGTCGGTGTTGATGCTGGCTGGAATCCGGGAGATTCTGATCATCACGACTCCGGAGGATCAGTCGGCGTTTCGGCGCCTGCTGGGCGACGGTGCGGAGTGGGGGCTCACGCTCGAGTACGCGCGGCAATCCCGGCCCGAGGGCCTGGCCCAGGCCTTCCTGATCGGCAGGGAATTCATCGCGAAGGATCGAGTGGCGCTGGCGCTGGGAGATAACCTCTTCTACGGGCATGCCCTGCCCCCGCTCCTGGCGCGGGCCGCGGCCCGGACTACAGGCGCGACGGTCTTCGCGTACCGGGTCAGCGATCCCGAGCGCTACGGGGTTATCGAGTTCGACGGGAGCGGTCGTGCCCTGGGCATCGAGGAGAAGCCCGCAAAGCCACGATCCCACTTCGCGGTTCCAGGCCTCTATTTCTACGATGAGCGTGTCGCCGAGATCGCCGCGGCGGTGCGCCCCTCCGCCAGGGGCGAGCTTGAGATCTCGGATGTAAACCGTGCCTATCTCGAGGCGGGCCAGTTGCAGGTCGAGATCCTCGGACGCGGCACCGCGTGGCTGGATACCGGCACGCCCAGCGCGTTGATGCAGGCCTCGAATTTCATCCAGGCGATCGAGGAACGGCAGGGGCTCAAAGTGGCCTGCCCAGAGGAGATCGCCCTGGGGATGGGCTTCATCACCCGGGGCCAGCTCCAGAAGATCGCGGCGCGCATGGGCAATAGCGACTATGGCAGGTACTTGAGTCTGGTCGCGGAGGAGGGCCTGGGGCCTCTCGGGGGGGGATTGCGTTGACCACGATTGTCATTACAGGGGCGGCGGGC
>JANTFM010000051.1 GCA_024763475.1 Acidobacteriota bacterium
TTGGGAGCGCTTTCGGGATCAAGAGGTTTAATTCCTATCATTTAGAGCGGGCTATGTAACAAGTTTCTCCTATCTCCTAAATGTTTGATGTACCGATTTCAGGTCCGTATAATGCGCCCTGACTAATTAATCAGACAGCAATACTGGTTTTCTTCTTTCTTGTTGTGAATTCTGCGCGCTCTCTTGAGCAGATCTGGGGATGTCGGCACGTGCGATGTGAGAGATGAGTCGTCGAGTCCCATTCCGCGTCCTGATGGAGCTGGTCTCCGGCCGGATTGCTGTTCGTGTCGCGCTCGCGGTCGCGCTCGTCGTCATCGCTGTATTCGGTATCTTCGGTGCTCTCATGATCCATTCGCAGAGCCGCTTCCTGGTTTCGCAGGTCGAGTTGAATGCGTATCAATTGAGCGAGACGATCAAGAGCAGCACGAAACACGCGATGATGGCCGACCGGCCCGAACATGTTCACGAGATCATCGACGAGATCGGCACACAGGAAGGTCTGGAGAAAGTCAGGATCTTCAATAAGGAAGGCCGCGTCATCTATTCGCCGGACAAATCCCTTATCGATACCTGGGTGGACAAGCAGGCCGAGGCCTGCTTTGGATGTCATGCGGCAGGAGCCCCGCTTGAGAGACTCCCAATGCTTCAGCGCACACGCATCTTCGAGGATCCGGACTGCGGGCGTTTCCTCGGGATCATCAATCCGATCTACAACGAGCCTGAGTGCTCCACCTCCGGCTGCCACCCCGCACCGGAGGAGCAGTCCGTCCTGGGCATACTTGATGTGACGATTTCGCTCGCGGAAGCCGACGAGCACCTGCGGCGCAGCCTTCACTTTGCTCTGCTCCTCGTGCTTGCAGGAATTCTGGCGATCGCGGTCGTGATCTGGCTCTCTTTGCGCTATCTCGTCGGCCGGCCGGTCCAGCGTCTGCTCAAGGCGACCGATGCCGTGGCCGAGGGCGACCTGGGCTATCGCCTCGAGGTCAGGCGAAAGGACGAATTGGGGCGCCTGGCGGCGTCTTTCAACGCGATGACAGAAAACCTTCAACTCGCAAAAGACCAACTCTACCGCTCGGATAAGCTCGCCTCGCTGGGGCGGCTCGCTGCCGGCGTGGCGCATGAGATCAACAACCCGCTCACCGGTGTCTTGAGCTTCAGCAGTTTCCTCTTGAAGCGCTCGCCCGAGGGTTCCGAAGAACGGGAGGATCTCGAGACGATCGTTCGTGAGACGAAGCGCTGCGGCACCATCGTCAAGGGATTGCTCGACTTTTCCCGCCAGGTCTCGCCGCGCAAGACCCGCGCCTGCCTCAATACTGCGGTGCGTCGGGCGATCGACATCGCGAGGAACCAGCTGGCCGTAAACAACATCAGCGCGGAACTGGATCTCGAGCCTGATCTTCCCGAACTCGTTGCCGACAGTGGGCAGATGATGCAGGTCCTGCTCAACCTGGTCGTGAACGCGGCGGATGCGATCGGCAGCGAGGGGGATGGGAAGATCCGGATTTCTACCGCGAAGATCTCCCTCAACGGGGAGCCTGGCGTGGAAGTTCGAGTGGAGGACAACGGTCCCGGTATCGCCCCGGATCTGGCGGACAGCGTGTTTGATCCCTTCTTCACCACGAAAGGAAACGCGGGGACCGGCCTCGGCCTCTCGGTTGTCTGGGGCATCGTGGACGAGCACGGTGGCACGATTCGATTCGAGAACAACGCCGGGGGCGGAACCATCTTCATTCTCCAGTTTCCGATCGCTGGCAACGAGCCGCTGGTGAAAGGCTAGCGTGACCATGGATAAGACGGACATCCTGATTGTGGAAGACGAAGAGGTCGTCTGTGCTGCGGCGCGGAAGATCCTCCGCTCAGAAAGCATTTCGGTCGACGTCGTCGGTGATGTGGAGAGCGCGATCCCGCGATTGGCGGACGGCAACTATCGTGGCCTCCTGACCGACCTGATGCTGCCCGGGGCGTCCGGCTTCGATCTCCTGGAGCAGCTGCGGGTTGAACAGCCTCAGCTTCCGGTCGTCATCATGACGGGATATGCGACCCTCGAAATCGCCATTAACTCCTTCCGGCAGGGTGCTTTCGACATCATTCCCAAGCCCTTCGACTCGGTGGAACTCGCGGGCATTGCCAGTCGGGTATTGCGCTATGCCGCGCGCATGGAAGGGATCCAGGACAAAGAGAGCGTAGCAGCGGCCACCGGGGTTTCTCCGGATGAGATGCCGCGTTACTTTCTCGGGCAGCATTCCTGGACCACGATGGACGCGGATGGATCCTTTACGATTGGCGTCGGCGAGACCTTTCCTGGATTGCTTGATGAGCTCGAGTGGATCGAGCTTCCTGCGTGCGGGGATGAGCTCACGCAGGGAGACTGTCTGGCCAAGGCGCTGAGCAAGAGCGAGAAGATGTACCGCATCTGGTCACCGCTGTCCGGGCGGGTGCTCTCGGCAAACGCGGATGTCGAGAAGGACGCTGATCTTCTCTGTCGTGAGCCGAGGGGTGAGGGTTGGCTGGTGCGAATCCTGCCGGAACGTCTCGAGCAGGAGCTGGAACTTCTATCACAACGCGTCTGGCGTCCCCTCTCTGCGGGGGAGGGAAGGCCGGGAGCATCTCACTGATGGGGAATGATGCCCCTGATAGCCATTTTCCACGGGCGAATGGAAGGCTGAGCCATGGTACCTCTTATCGTAATTGTGTCAGTAGTTATCTTCTTCCTGGTGGATCTCGTCCTTCGCACTTCGCTCAAGAGCATCGAGCAGAAGCGGGTTGCCAAGAAGAGGGAGGAGGCGCTGGATGCCGGGCTCAAGCTCGACTTTGCGGACGAGGCAACCAGCCTCACGCGGGTTGAGGTTGAGCACCCGAAGGCGCGCATCTTGGCGGTCGACGACGAACAGGTCGTCCTGGATAGTTTCAGGAAGATTCTGGTCCTTGCAGGATACTCGATCGACACCGTCCAAAGTGGGCCCGAGGCTCTTTCTCTGGTCCGAAACACGGAGTACGACTTCGTCTTTACGGATCTGAAGATGCCAGGAATGGATGGTCTCGATGTAACCAAGGCTGTCAAGCATCTCCGGCCGGACATCGACGTGATGATGATCACGGGCTTCGCAACGATTGATACCGCGGTCGATGCCATGAAGTTTGGCGCTACGGATCACGTGGAGAAGCCGTTCACCGAGGATGAACTCGTGGCCTTTGTCGACAACGCGTTGATCAAGCGCCAGGACCGGCTTGAGAAGGAGAAGCCGCCGGAGGTCCGGCTGGCATCTGACAGTGAGACGCAGGACTCATCTCACGCGATTACCGTGCCCGGTGGATTCTTCGTCTCGAATGAGCATGTCTGGGTCAGCATCGAGCAGAGCGGTGAGGTACGTGTCGGGCTCGATGAGTTCGCGCACAGGGTTCTCGGCCTCGCCGCGGACGCCGAGATGCCGGCACCGAACCAGGCGATCCATCGGGGGGATGGCCTCTTCCAGTTGGTCCGGGGAGACAAGACCCTTACCTTCACGAGCCCCGTGTCCGGAAAGGTCACCGGGGTCAATGTCGATCTCCCGGAGAACCTCGACCTGGCAGCACTCAAGCCCTTCGAGACGGGTTGGGTCTGCACCATCCGGCCCAGCAAGTTGAGCTCGGAAATCTCATCCCTTCGCATCGGTGTTGACGCGCTCGGCTGGTACACCGACCAGATCAAGGCCATGCGCGCAAAGACGGGCGAGGCTATCGGCCAAGGGGATGAGGTCTCGGAGGATGCGTGGAGTGTTTTCGAGGAACTCTGCCTGTAGGAGCGGTCCGCGGGCCTGCATGAGCCGCGAGAGAACGTGGAGACCTGACGCAATGAAACCCTATCTCTTGATCGCTGGACTGTTTGCCTTGCTCTTTCCGTTGAGCGGCGTGGCCGGGGACTCCCCGGACGAGCCCCTCGAGATTCCCGAAACGATTCACATGAGTACGGTGGTCGGGGATGTGGATTTCCCGCACGCGGAACATGTCTCGGACTACGGGGCCGAGTGCACGGACTGCCATCACCCGACCAATGGCGCCCCGTTGACGATGCCTCATCAAGAGTTCTTCAGGGACTTCTGGATCGACTGCACGGAGTGTCACCTGGAGGATGTTCGATCAAAGCAGATCTACGACTGCTCCAAGTGCCACCCCCGTGGCCACAGGGGGGCTTCGAACAAGGCTCGCAGCGCGAAGGCCTTCATCCACAAGACCTGTTGGGAGTGCCACGAAGTGGGCGTGGGTGCGGAAGCCAGCGCCACCTGCAGTACCTGCCACCAGGAGAAGGATCCTGGCGATAGCCCTGTCGAGCACTAGGCGAGTGACGGAGGATTTGGTTTCATGAATAGAAGAAACTTCTTCAGGTTGAGCGGGATGGCCTCGATTGCGCTGATGGCCAAGACGGCGGAAGCGTCCCATGGGCCTCGACCGGGTGCCCCGGAGTTCTGGGGTGTGCTCGTCGATACGACGCGCTGCATCGGATGCCGCTCGTGCGAGGTCGCCTGCGGGGAAGAGAACGGCATGTTCGTGCCCGACGTCGAGAACGACGGGGCTCTCGAGACACTGCGTACGACGGACGAGACGCAGTGGACCGTCGTCAACCACTTCGAGACGTCCAAGGGAGATGTCTTCGTCAAGCGCCAGTGCATGCACTGCTGGCAACCCGCATGCACGGCGGCGTGCCTGACGAAGGCGATGGAGAAGACCGAGCTGGGGCCTGTGATCTGGCACGAGAATCGTTGCATGGGATGCCGCTTCTGCATGGTGTCTTGCCCCTTCGATGTGCCGAAGTTCGAGTACGACTCCTGGAACCCGAAGATTCAGAAATGCATCATGTGCTGGCACCGAACCTCGGTGGGTGACAAGCCGGCCTGTGTGGAGTCCTGTCCCACGGACGCGTTGATCTTCGGGCACAAGCGGGATCTGATGGAGATCGCGCGGATGCGTATCTACAACCATCCCGAGAAGTACGTGCACAAGATCTACGGCGAACATGAGGTCGGCGGCACGGGATGGCTGTACCTGTCCGCGGTTCCCTTCGAGGAGATCGGATTCCGGATGGACCTGGGAACGACTCCCTATCCCGAGTACACGAAAGACTTCCTCTATGGCGTTCCGCTCGTGCTCCTCGGCTTTCCGGCGCTGTTGGCCGGCATGAACCTGATGACGCGTCCCGAGAACGACGAAGAGAGCGGGGTGCACGGTGAGTGACATGGCGAGGGTTGCCGACGAGCGGCAGAGCTTGTTTTCTTTCTTCAAGGATCAGTTGAGACCGAGGGGCAAACTGATCACGCCCTTCAACGTGATCTCGATTCCCGTGATCATCGCTGGCGTGATCATCCTCTTTTTCCGCTTCACCCAGGGCTTGGGAGCGACGACGAACCTGTCCCAGCAGAATCCTTGGGGGATCTGGATCGGCTTCGATGTGGTGACGGGTGTGGCCTTCGCGGGTGGCGCCTACGTGCTGACCTTCGCGGTCTACGTGATGCGGATGGACAAGTTCCATCCGATTATCAGGGCGACCGTTCTCAACGGTTTCCTGGCGTATGTGTTCTACGCCGGAGCGCTCGTGTTCGATCTTGGCCGGCCCTGGCATGTCATCAACCCGGTGATCGGCAATGCCTTCGGCTACAACTCGGTCCTCTTTCTCGTCGCGTGGCACTTCATGCTCTATATGACGGCGGAATTTGTCGAGTTCTCGCCGGTGATCACGGAGTGGCTTGGTCTAAAGAAGGCCCGGCGGGTGGCGAACTCCCTGACCCTCGCGGCCGTCATTCTCGGAATCAGCCTCTCGACCCTGCACCAATCCGGACTCGGCGCACTCTTCCTGATGGCGAAACCGAAGATCCATCCGCTCTGGTACTCTGAATTCATCCCGATCTTCTTCTTCGTCTCGAGTATCTTCGCAGGGATCTCGATGGTGATCTTCGAATCGACGATCAGCCATCGGGTCTTCAAGATGCAGATGGGACCCGGGAGCCACGAGCGCCTGAACGAGATCATCATCGGTCTGGCACGGGGTGCCACGATCGCCATGTTCGTCTACTACTTCTTCAAGGCGCTGATCTTCATTCACGATGACCAGTGGGCGCTGATCAAGGGGTTCTGGGGTGCCTGGTACCTGACCGAGGTCTTGGGATTCGTGCTGGTGCCGATGGTTCTGTTCGCCTATGGATCCCGGCACAAGGCTGTCGGCATCATCAAGATCGCCGCTGTCTTGACCTTGATCGGCGTCCTGCTCAACCGGCTCAACATCTCCGTGATTGCGTTTAACTGGAACGTCGCGGACAAGTATATTCCCCATTGGATGGAGATCGTCGTCACGC
This sequence comes from Acidobacteriota bacterium, assembly GCA_024763475.1. Classification (GTDB taxonomy): domain Bacteria; phylum Acidobacteriota; class Polarisedimenticolia; order J045; family J045; genus JANTFM01. Next base: position 6,324 of record JANTFM010000051.1, read on the forward strand.
TGACGGTTGTCTTCTCGGAGATCTGGATCTTCCGCTGGATCGTCAACCGGATGCCGGTCATGCGGGAGCCGGGCGCGCTGGGTTCACCGAATCGCAAGCGCGAGCTGCAGTCGCTTAACTGAGGAGCATGCGAGTCATGGAAACCTATAGCTACGTGAACATCTTCGAGACCAAAGGCCTCGAATACATCCTCCTCATCTGTTTCATGGTGATGATGGTTCTGCTCTTCCGCTATATGCGTGCGGGCATGCGGGACAAGTCCTAGGCGCACTTGAAAGAAGACGTTGTGACCTCTCTGTATTCCAGGGAGGTCACGATGTCGTCATCTCTCGTGCTCGCGGCCCTGCATTCCAGGGCGACCGAGCCTGGCGGGCACGTCCTTCAGCGTAGAACACTCATCGTTCCGTCCGGTGTGTTCCTGTGGTCTCCAGTGCAGAGCCTGCCTATGACTTGGGCGTCTCGCGTCGACGCTCGTGGATCGCGTAGGTCAGCAGGCGCGCATCGATGCCGCCCACCAGGACCGGAAAGCGCCTGGTGGCCTTCAGGCCGAGGCCCTGCGTCACCGCGGGGTTTCCTGAGAGCAGGGCGAGGCGCCAGCCGCCAAGAGTGCGTGCGACGGTTCCCATCGTGCGCCAGGCCTCCCGGGCTTCGCTTTTGTCGAGCCGGATGCCCCATGGAGGATTGGAGATGATGAGACCAGGCCCGTCCAGGCCGTCTGCATGAAAGCGATCGATGCCTTGGCAGCGCACTTCGATCTCCGCTGCCAGCCCCATGCGGGAGAGGCTCATCCGGGCGCTTCGGAGGGCGCTCTCCTGGGAATCGAAGGCCAGGAAGGGGGCATGCGGGCCTGCTTTCTTCGCCTGCAGGTCTGCTGCGAGTTCGCCAAGGGGAAGCTTCCGGAAAAGGGCGAGACGGGGCAGGGTGGTGCGCTCGGCCTTGCGGCCGGCAGGGATCGCCAGGGCGACCGCGGCGGCCTCGGCGATCAGCGTTCCAGATCCACAGAAGGGGTCGACGAGGGGTTGATCAGGACGAACGCCCGCGAGCCATGCGAGCCCGGCTGCGACATGCTCACGGATCGGGGCTTGGATCTTGCGATGGGTTCCGCGCTCGTGTAGCGAGCCGCCGCCCAGGTCGATGCCGACCGCCACGCCCTTCTTGTCGATGCGGAGATCGACGATGACGCGGGGCTCGGCCGGGTCGACCGGAGGACATTCCCGCCCGCGGGCCCGGAATCGATCGCGAATGCCATCCTTTACCAGGCGCTCTGCGAACCCGGTGTGGCGGAGCTCCGCCGATTTCCCGATGGCGCGGACCGCCCAGGGCGTGCGCATCGGGAGGGTGTCCTCCCAGGGAAGGCCGCAGAGCGCGCCGAGCAGGCCGTCAGCGTGGGCGGGAAGCCCGGAGGCGAGTTCCAGGATGACTCGGGAAGCCGAGCGGATGGCGAGGACGATGCGCGCGCCCTCGAGGGCGCTGGCATCAACGCACACAAATCCCCGGCCGGGCTCGAGGGGGGCGAGGCCCATGCGGGAAAGTTCCAAAGCGACAGCCGACTCGAGGCCGGCCGTCGTCACGATTCGGAACCTGTGCTGGGTGCGGATCACCCGCGGCTAGGAGGCCAGGGCGCTCTGAGCCTGTTCCGCCAGCTTTGCGAAGGTGTCAGGCTGGCTGACGGCAAGTTCCGCGAGAAGCTTGCGATCCACTTCGATGCCGGCGAGGTTCAGCCCGTTGATAAAACGGCTGTAGCTCAGGTCATGCAACCTGGCGGCGGCACCGATACGGGTGATCCACAGGCGGCGGAACTGGCGCTTCTTCTGGCGGCGATCCCGATACGCGAAGTCGAGGGATCGATCCACCGCTTCACGGGCAAGGCGATAGCACTTGCTCTTGCACAGGTAATAGCCTTTGGCGCGCGAAAGGATCTTCTTGCGCCGCTGACGACGATTGTTGCCCCGTTTGACTCTAGGCATGAGATACCTCCTTCTCGCTCGGGCCGGACGGGCAGTGCTTTTCCCGGCCGCGAGGGGATCCTGTTGTCAGGGATCAGGCGTAAGGCAGCATGTGGCGCACGGACTTGATATCTGCGTCGGAGACGAAGGTATCGGTGTCCAGGTGGCGCTTCCGCTTGTGATCCTTCTTGGTCAGGATGTGGCTCTTGTAAGCCTTGGAACGTTTGAACTTACCGCTTGCGGTCGCTTTGAAGCGCTTCGCGGCCCCACGATGGGTCTTCAGCTTGGGCATGATGCTTCCTAGCCTTTCAGGGAACGCTCTTCGATGGCTTTCCCGGCTCGGGCGATGAACTCGCTCGTAGGAAGCGAACCCTGATCGCCGTCGTGACGAACGCGAAGGGAGACGCTTCCGTTTTCTGCTTCCCGGGGGCCAACGATGAGCATGTAAGGAATCTTGTGGAGTTCTGCGTCGCGGATTTTCGCTCCGATCTTGTCCGCACGGCGGTCGAGTTCGGAGCGAATACCAGCATCTTCGAGTTGCGAGAGCAATTGCTCTCCGTACTCGCTGACCTTGTCCGAGACCGGAAGGATCCGGGCCTGGACCGGAGCGAGCCAGGGCGGGAAGGCTCCCGCGAAATGCTCAATGAGAATGCCGAAGAAGCGTTCCATTGAGCCGTAGATGGCGCGGTGCACCATGTAGGGTGCCTTGTGCTGGCCGTCTGCATCGACATAGGAGATGTCGAAACGGCGGGGCAGATTGAAATCGAACTGAATCGTCGAGAGCTGCCAGGGTCTACCGATGGCGTCGATGACCTTGACGTCAATCTTCGGGCCATAAAAGACCGCCTCGCCCTCGAAGCGCTTGTGGGGTAGGCCGCGCTTCTCGAGCGCCTTGACCAACGCGCTTTCGGCTTCGCTCCACTCCTCGTCGCTACCGATGTACTTATCCGTATTCTTCGAATCCCGGACGGAGAGCTCGTAGTGCACATCCCGGAAACCGTAGGTGTTGAACACCGTTTCGGCCATGTCGAGACAGTCGTCAACTTCTTCGAGCAGCTGGTCGGGGGTACAGAAGATGTGGGCGTCGTCCTGAGTGAAGCCTCGTACGCGGAACAGGCCGTGCAGGGTTCCTGAACGTTCGTAGCGATAGACCGTGCCGAATTCCGCCATGCGCACCGGCAGGTCGCGATAGGACTTCAGGCCGGACTTGTAGATCATCACGTGTCCGGGGCAGTTCATCGGCTTGATGACGAACTCTTCATCGTCAGCAGTCCGAAGGGTGTACATGTTCTCGTGATAGAAGTCGTAGTGCCCTGAGATACGGAAGAGGGTGTCCTTCGCGATGTGAGGCGTGATGACCTGGACATAGCCCCGCGTCTGCAACTGCTCGCGGAGGAAGCCCTCGATCTGCTGACGGATGATCGCACCCTTGGCATGCCAGAACGCGAGGCCTCCGCCCGCGGTCTCCTGCAGCGAGAAGAGATCAAGCTCCTTTCCGAGGCGACGATGGTCGCGCCGACGAGCTTCTTCCAGCCGATGAAGATGGGCGTCGAGTTGTTCCTGGCTCGCGAAGGCGGTTCCGTAGATCCGCCAAAGCATCTCGTTCTCTTCCGAGCCGAGCCAGTAGGCTCCGGCGACCGACAGGAGCTTGAACGCGGCGATTCGCCTGGTCGAGGAAAGGTGTGGTCCCCGGCAGAAGTCGCGGAAGCCGCCTTGCTCGTAGTAGCTGGCGACCTCGCCGGACTTGGTCTCGACGAAGTAGCGTTTGTAGGGCTCGCCCTCTTCGGCAAAGAGGGCGAGCGCCTCCTCGCGGCTCACTTCGTGACGGACGATGCGCTGGTTCTTCTTGATAATCTTGCGCATCCGCTGTTCGATCTTCACGAGATCGTCGTCAGAGAAAGGCTCAGCTCGCTGAAAATCGTAGTAGAAGCCGTCGTCCGTGGCAGGACCCTGGGCGATCTTCGCGTCGGGGTAGAGTTCCTTGACCGCCTGGGCCATCACATGGCTCGTGCTGTGACGAATGATCTCCAGCGCTTCCGGATCGTCCGGCTGGATCAGCGAGAGGTGCGCGGCGCGTTTGAGCGGGGCGTGAAGATCACAGGCTTCGCCATCGAGACGGGCTGCGATCGCCGTCTTCACTCCCGCCAACTCGTGCCGGGCAGCGATATCGAAGAGCGTGTCTCCCGCCGCGGCAAAGACTTGCTCTCCGCTGGGAAGCGTGACCTTCAGCTCTTCACCCTGGATGTCGTGCTCATTCATGTTCAACGCGTCTCCATGCCGCTCATTCGCAGCACTTACAGCAACAACTCCCCGGCCGGACGCACGACTCCCGCCATGGATGGCAGAGAGTGTTTGCCGGGTACCAGGGATGGTAGGCGCGGGCGGTTTCGAACCGCCGACCCCCACGATGTCAACGTGGTGCTCTCCCGCTGAGCTACGCGCCTAGATTGCCGTTCATGCTGTTCCTGCTAACTAACACGGTTTCCGCTATATACGGTCCCCATGCCACCCGGCAAGCAGAGCCCCCGAGCGGTGAGGGATCCTAGCAGTCACTCCCGGACCTGTCAATATATGAGGCGACCTTCGCCGCTTTTTCAGGCAGATGTTGCCTTTGCCCTTCGAGTTCCGATAGAATCCCGCCCCGACAATAACCTGTTTTTTGCTGGCCGGTTCTGATCGGTCATTCTCTTTGCCTGTAGATCGCGCACACGCGTGCGGCGCGGGGCAGGGGTGTATTCCCGGTCGGGACTACAGAGGGAGGTCGACCCAGATGGAAGCGATTCTTGCCCTCGAGGATGGCCGAGTCTTCCGGGGCAGCAGCCTGGGAAAAGTGGGGCATGTTGGTGCAGAAGTCGTTTTCAATACGGGAATGACAGGGTATCAGGAGATCTTGACGGACCCATCCTATCGGGGCCAGATCGTGACCTTGACCGTACCCCACGTCGGGAACACCGGGGTCAACGTGGCTGATCCGGAATCCGCCAAGCCCCAGGCTTCCGGCTTGATCGTTCGAAGTGCCTCGAAGGTGTCTTCCTCGTGGCGGTCTGAGGGGGACCTCGACAGCTATCTGAAGCGTGCGGGCATCGTGGGAATGCAGGAACTCGATACACGGGCTCTCACGAGGCACCTGAGAACGGCGGGGGTGCTCCGGGGATGCGTGAGTTCAGACGGGCTTTCGGAGGCCGAGGCCATCGAGATCGCGAATTCGACAGCGCGGCTCGAGGAGCAGGACCTGGTGGCCGAGGTGAGCTGTGCGAGTCCCTACGAGTGGGAGTCTCCGCGGGGTGCCCTCAGCGGAGGCCCGAGCGAGGCGCTCGGCAGAGGCAAGCAGGTCGTCGCGCTGGATTTTGGAGTGAAGCGCAACATTCTTCGGCTGCTGGTGGATGCCGGACCGCGAGTGACCGTCGTCCCCGCTCACACCCGTGCCCACGAGGTCATGGCCCTCGCGCCGGATGGAGTCTTCCTCTCTAACGGGCCGGGAGATCCCGCGCTTTGCGTGCAGCAGATCGAGACCATTCGCGAACTGATTCCCCAAGTGCCGATCTTCGGCATCTGCCTGGGGCATCAGCTGACCTGTCTTGCGCTGGGAGCGGAGACGTTCAAGCTGAAGTTTGGGCACCGCGGAATCAACCATCCTGTGCGGGACGAATCCAGCCGATTGGTTGCGATCACCTCCCAAAATCACGGGTATGCCGTAAGAGAGGAGAGTCTCGCTCCCGAACTGGTCGTGTCGCAGCGCTCGCTCTATGACGATACGGTCGAGGGCGTGACCCATCGGGACTACCCCTTGTTCACGGTCCAATACCACCCCGAAGCAGCTCCCGGGCCGCACGATGCCTGGGATCTTTTCGCTACGTTCATGAAGATGATGGAAGACAGGCGCCCGCTGGTGTTCCCCGAACGCCGCCAACTCGCCTGAAAGGCTCCCCGAGCCGTTTCCTTGGAGGTACTCGATGGCTGATTGGAAGTCCCCGATGCGGGCTGACCCGAGCGAGTGGCTGGTGCTCAACGCGTCGGCGCCGATTCGGTATCGATTGCTGACGGAACTGCATTCGTTGACCACCGCAGATCCCAACGTGGCCAAGCTGGAGGCGGAGACGCTGAGCTGGGCTCCCATGAAGCAGGAACTGCGCTACCAACGCCAGGACGGATCCTGGGGCGGGATGATCCACGGTGGCGATGGGAGGAAGGCGCCCCGGAGCACGGAGAAGATCCTCTGGGCGATGTACGAACTCCGGTGGGACCGGGAACTCAAGGAGATTCGAAAGGCGGCCAAGCTGCTCAAGAGCTTCCTGACGCAGAAGAAGGATCTCGATCTCTACGAGTTCAAGCCTGCCGTCAAGCAGGACCCCATCTGGGAGAGGCACGTCCGCTGGTTCCTCCGGATCTGTTCTCTCGGCCTGTTGCTGAGAGGGGGCTGGGGCCAGGAAAAGAAGATTCATGATGCCGTGCTCGATGTGAAGGATCGTGTCATGTCCTTCGTGGCGAATCCGGTCTCTCGGGATCCGGTGGAGAGTGTCGGTGTCGGCCTGCCGCAGTTTCGCCGGAGCGCCATGGACTCGGGGTATTGCTTCATCCCGGACATCTATATCCTTCGCCTGTTCGCGCACAACGAGGAGTTTCTTGCGACCCTGGAATCGCGCAACGATCTGAAGAAGATCTTCGACTATGTGATGTCGCCGTTGTACCAGGATCTGAGTCCCGACTTCGGAGCGGTGCGGACGGCACGCGGACCGATCGCGCGGGGCTGGGGTATCGAGCTTCGGCCGATCGAGGAGTACGTGGAAAAGGGTGATCTCGACGAGCTGCTATACCTTCTCGAACTCTTTTCCCGGCTCGGCCTGGTCAACCGCTACCCGCGCTTGATGTCTTACATGGAGTGGCTGCTGGCGCAGCAGGAGAAGGATGGCCGTTGGGATCTTCCGGCGAAGTACTTCTCGAACAAGCCGCTTTACTCCAGCTGGATTCGGCTCGAGAAAGACTGGAAGAGCCCGACTCGGCGGATCGCGGACGTCACCTTCCGGATCATGGTAATTCTGAAGTACCAGTGGGATCGCCAGGTCAAGATGCTCAATCGCGGAACCGACGTTTACGGGTTCTAGCCCGGAAAGATGATCGGATGAGAATCGTGGCATCGCGGCTCGCGTCGCGCAGTGTCGCCATCGGGCGAGTCAGTATCGGATCGCGGCATCCGGTCGCAATCCAGTCCATGACGAACACCTTCACCTCGGATGCTGAGGGCTCTGCGGCCCAGATCGCGGAGCTTGCCCGGGCGGGATGTGACATCGTGCGGCTCACGGTGCCGGCTCGCGTCGATGCGGAGGCCCTGCCACAGATACGCGCGATTCTGGCTCGCGAGGGTCTCCAGATTCCTCTCGTAGCAGATATCCATTTTTCCCCGAAGATCGCGATGCAGGTTGTCGAGCAGGTCGAGAAGATCCGGATCAATCCGGGAAACTTCTCGGATAGCAAGACGCTTCGTGGCGAGGCGTACGACGAGAGTCGATGGGAGCAGGATCGGGACCGGGCCAGAGAGATTTTCGTTCCGCTTGTGGATCGTGCGCGAGAACTCGGCGTGGCGATGAGGATCGGCGTCAATCACGGTTCTCTTTCTGATCGGCTCGTCCATCGCTATGGCGACACTCCGGAGGGCATGGTGGCTTCGGCCGTGGAGTTCCTCGAGTTTGCCGAGGACCGGGGCTTCCGCGACCTCGTGATCTCGATGAAGTCGTCGATCCCGCAGGTCATGGTGCAGGCCTATCGCCTCTTGACACGAACCTTGCAAGAGCGCGGAGAACTCTATCCCTTGCATCTGGGTGTGACAGAGGCCGGTGGGGGAGACGATGGGCGCATCAAGTCTGCTGCCGGGATTGCGACGCTCCTCCAGGAGGGCATCGGAGACACGATTCGGGTCTCTCTGACCGAAGATCCCGTCGCGGAGATCCCCGTCGCACGAGAGCTCGTCCGCCACTATGTCTTGCCCGTGCGCGAGCCGGTCGCCTTCGATCAGCTCGCCGTACCCGCTGGGAGGGCGCGAGGCGAGCGCCGTTCCACCGCGGGGCTTGACGTGGGAGCGGTTGCCTACGGGGCGACGGAGGTCCCCCGTGTCGAGCTCGTCCTGTCGGAGCCGGAGCCCGGAGAACTCCACGCGTTGACGGCGCTTTCTCCCCCGGTGGAGCTCATCGACTTGAAGGTTGACGGTGTTGGCGATTGGGATGCGGCGCTCGAGCGTCTCGGGGCCCTGCAGGAAGGGACGATATCCCGTGCGGTGACGGTGGGTCCCGAGGCATGGAAGGCGTTGGCGGCTGATGCTGAGCTGCGGGGCCGTGTCATCTCAGGGGTTGATCGCGTGGGCCGTATCGTCGATCCTCAGCGGGACGATGTCGCCGCGCTGGCGGCTCTCATCGATCCGCTCCCGCTATTGGCCTTGCTGGAGCTTCCGCAGGAGATGGATGAGCAGGTGGCGGCGCGTTTCATGGCGTTCTCCCGCACCCTGGCCGGTCGGGCGAAGACGGTATCGATCGGCCTCGCCGCCGAGGCGGGAGCTGACATCGTGTCGGCCTATCGCCTGCTCGCGGCAACCCTTGACAGGGCAGGCTGCCGCGCGGGACTCGTGCTCAGCCTGCAACCGACGGCAACAATGGACCCGCGCCTCGAGTTCGCGGCGCGTCTGGCGCCGCTCCTGCTCGACGGCTTGGGCATCAGTCTGCGCCTGCCGGGGGGGACGGATCCGGCACGCGCCTCGGACCTGGCGCATCGCATCTTGCAGGCTGCGCGCCGCAGGCTCGAGCGCTCAGAGTTCATCGCCTGTCCGTCCTGTGGCCGGACCCTCTTCGACCTTGAGGAGACCACCGGGCGGATCCAGCGACTGACGGAACACTTGAAGCTGAAGATCGCTGTGATGGGTTGTATCGTGAATGGCCCTGGCGAGATGGCGGATGCCGACTATGGTTTTGTGGGTTGGGGGCCCGGCAAAGTCGCCCTTTTCGTTGGCAGCGAGATGGTCCGGAAGAATATCCCCCACGATGACGCTCCTGAGCAGCTTCTGGCGCTGATCCGCGAGAGGGGTGACTGGATCGATCCCCCCGCGTAGAGCATGGTGGGTTCACGTCACCGGCTAACACCTTGAAAACAAAGCTTTTAAGCTCCATCATGTCGAGTGTTGAACACTGCTCCGCGAGGCCGGCGCCGAAGCCCCTTTCGCTAAGTTCTTAG
>JANTFM010000052.1 GCA_024763475.1 Acidobacteriota bacterium
ATAGATCCGGTAGCGATCCGGGCGGCCGTGCCAGGAGTCTCCCGGCGGACGAGACCAGCTGAGAAGAAGATCTCCTCCCACGGCGGCGACTCCAAGGTCGAGCACCGGCAGCGGGGCCGGAATGAAGTCGTCGCAGAGCGGGTCCCAGAAGATGATCTCGTCGATCGCGGCCTCGGTCGTGTGGGAGATGCTGTCGGAGTCATCCGAGGCCGCCACTTTCAACTCGACCTCGGGTCCGGGCGTTACGAAGTCCGCGACCCGGAAGCCGACTTCCGTCCAGCGGGGAACGGTCGTCTCCATGCCGAGGCGTTCGAGCTGCTGGTCCTCTGCGGCAGAGTTCTCCCGGATCGCCACTTCGAAATAGTCCTGCGGGCTCCGATTCTGATAGCGCAGTCCCCACCAGCGGCTCAGGCGCAGGTGGGCTTCCGGATGAGCGCTGAGATCGTAGGCACCGCTGCGAGCCACGACGATTCCCTCGTCCACATCGATCGTCCCGTCCTCGTTGCCGTTGTTCTGGCCGGTGAACAGGCAGAAACTGCCGGGATCGATGGTGGCATCGTCCTCCGCCTGGTGCGGCGTCCCGATCGGATCGTCGATGATCCAGTCTCCCGCAACGGCCGTGCTCTCGCTGGCAACGTGCTGCCAGGTCGTCGTCCCCTCGAAGTCGTCGCTGAGGAACACCTGCTCGGTGCCGGTTGGCAGCTCCAGTTCTTCACTACGGCTCGCCCTTTCGGCAAGATAGCTCAGGCGCAGTGAGACAGGGTCCGTGCAGGGATGGTCCGTGGCGATCTGGATGCGGAGGTGGGCGGGACCGCAATCCGCTTGCGCACCCGGGTCGAGATCAGCACAGAAACTCTCCCCTTGGAGTACGCGCACGGATGGCAGCAGGCTCTCGACGTGAGCCCGGACATGCGTTGCCGGTGTGTCGCCACTGTTGCGAAGCGCAAGAGGCAGGTCATCACTCTCGCCCGGCTCCAGGATTCCGTCGCCATCGCCTCCGATTCCGTCATCCGCACTCAGCGAAACGCGATCCAGCACGATTCCCGGAGCCGGCAACCCTCCGTTGACCACGAGGGCGTAGTGCTGGGTAGGAACCGTGATGGCGTAGGGCCTGACCCTTGCGGTCCAAAGCCCGGGCTGGGGGCTTGCGATGCGGATCGCCTCGAGGTTATTCACCCGGTCCGCGCTGCCACCCGGCTGGGAGAGCCCACCGGTGATCACGTTGCCGCGATAGAGGGTTCCATCCGGAGCTTCGAGTTCCAGGTCCAGGTCGTTGACGAGGTTCGTAGCGGCCGCGGGAAAGGAAGGGTAGTCGGTCCACGCCAGGGTGAGCTTGAGCATCTCTTCCGGGAACTGCACGGTGAACGTGATGTCGTCCGCCGGGTCCCCGGACGCGGCGAAGCCCGTCGTCTCGTCCACGAGATAGAGCCGCCGTGGATCTCCCGGGAAGTAGAGCGCGTCGTCGAGCAGGATCCGGCCCCAGCCCTGGTCCGTGGCGGGCACGGGGGGTGATGCCGACACGGGTGCCGCCGAGTTGACGAGCGTCGCCTTGAGCAACGCCGCCGAGGGAGTGAACTCGTCTTCTGCGACGGGGGCCCCGGTGGGATAGTAGCCCTTGACGAAATACTCGCGCACGAGGGCCGCGAACCCGCCCGCCGCCGGGGTGGCCAGACTCGTTCCGCTGACCTGGGAGGTGTGCGAGTTGAAGGTCGTGATGTCACCGTCTCCCATCGCGGTTTCCACGTCTTTACCGGGAATGACCACGTCGGGTTTGAGCCGCCCATCCTCTGCAGGACCCTGGGAGGACCAGTCCGGCACCTGCCAGGCGGACAGGCCGCGGCCCGTGGCCCCCACGGTGAGGATGTTCTTCGCCGTTCCAGGCGAGATCAGGGACTCGTCGTCCCAGATGCCGCTGTTGCCGGCCGCGAAGACGATCAGCATGTCCGGGTGCTCCCACATCACCGTATCCACGTCTTCCGAACCGGTGGAGTAGATGTTTCGTACCCAAGGGAATCCGGTCGGATCCTCCCGATCACCCCAGGAGTTGGTGCTGATCCGTGACCCCTGGTCGTAGGCCTGCCGGTAGTAGGGCTTGAGATCGACCGCAGGGCAGCCGACGGCGGGTATGTCGGAGCAACTATCGTTGCCGTAGCCGCCGTCTTGCACGATGAGCTTGGCCATCGGTGCCATGCCATCCCCGGCATCGAAGCCCCCGGGCGTGATCGCGAGATCGCCGAGGGCCGCACCGGCGACCTCGGTCCCGTGGGGATGATCCCCCCAGTCCTCCACGTTGTCGGGATCGTCCTGATCCCAGAGAAAGTCGACGATGATCACCTTGCGCTGCGCCAGATCCGGCACGCCGGTCCCCGTCCCTTCCACGACCGGGGGCAGGCCGAGCGCCTCATCGTAGAAGAACGCGCTGTCCGCATCGAGACCGGTATCAAGGATGCTGATGATCTGCCCCTCTCCGCGCAGCCCGTTTTCGAAGACCGGCTGTGCGGTGTTCTCCATGTTCGGTGTCACCGCGTCCTGCTCGAGACCCGACTGCCCGACCCAGATCGTGGACTGGTTGAGCAGCCCGTAGTAGGGCCTGCGGCCGATCCACAAGACCTCCGGCCAGCGAGCGATGATCTCGCGCGTTGCGGCCAGCACAGGAGCCGTGGCCAGCGCCGTGATCCGCGCCCGCCGCTCGGAGACTCCTCCGACCGCGGGCGACCCGCCTCCGGCGCCCTCGACCCGCAACCCGAGTTCCTCGAGCCGAGCGCTGAGTCCTGCCACGTCGGCATGACCGATCAGATCGATCGAGATCAGGATCGGCTGCCCCGTGTCATCGGGAAGCGCACCAGCGAACTCCGGTGCGATCTTCGCTTTCCACTCGTAGGGCGCCAACCACGAAAAGCCAGGGAGCTGTCGCGCCCGTCTCACCCCCCCGGGAGGCAACCAGGCAAGCCAGGCGTCGGCCGCGAGCGGCGCGACGAGCCGGATGCCCAAATCGTCGGCAGCAGCCCCGACCCCCGGCTGGAGCACCCCGTCGAAGCGGATCAACGCGGCGCCACCCTGCGGCATGATCGGGGTCGCCGCAGGTCGCGTCACGAGAGTGCTTCGCAGCCGTATCGAGGAGCTCCCGGCGTCCCCGCCGATCGCGAAGGGGACAACCAGGCTCAGAAAGACGGCCAACAGGATGCTGCGGGTCGCTGCGAACATGAAACACTCCCTCGGGGGACGGCAACCCCAATGGTCTACCGGCAAACAGTCCATCGTGGAGCCAAAAAGGCTGGACTCCCACGCCGTGAGCCCTCCGCTAAATGGCGTATTTGCTTAATTTGCACTGAACTGCGGCGCTCTCCCTCCGGATCAGCGGCGCACAGCATTCTTCGCTCCACTGCGCAGACAGTCCGCTCAAGAGGAAGCCCGGGCAACTCCTCAAAACCTCCTATCCCTTTTTCTTAGCTGAACGAGCGTCCCGTCAGTGGGGTGTCGCAACGCTTCGTCACCCTCTTCGCCGAAGCTCGACGCCCCACTAGCGGTCCAGCCTTTTCAAGCCGCTTTCCGCTTCCTTCGCGATTGGCGAACAGCCCAGGGTGCGCGCCTCGCCCGCCAGCCGGCGCAGCTGCTCGCGAGCCCTGTCCTGCTGACCGCGTGCCGCATCGACCTCGGCCAAGACGATCCTGGCCTCGAGGGAGGCTACGCGATCCTCGACCGCAGGGAGCCGTTGGCGAGCACGTCCGGCCGCGTGGATCGCCCCATCGAGATCCCCGTCCTTTAGCAGGGCCCGGGAGAGCAGGGACTCCGACTCGACCTGGCCGTCTCGTATGCCCAGCGGCGCGAATCGCTCCACGGCAGCTCGTGCGGCCGAGACCGCACCTCGGCTGTCCTCGCCCGCCACCACGGTCTTCGCCAGCTCCATCGCCACCAGCGCGCCCTGCGGCTTCTCGTTCATCGCATCGTGGGTCTCCAGCGCCCCGCGCAGGAGATCCTCTGCTGCGGAGAGCTTCCCCTCCGCCCGTAGCAGGACCGCTCTGCCGAGGGCACTCCTCGAGACGATGGTTCGATGCTTGGTCAGAACCCCCAGCTCGTTGACTTCGTCGAAGCAGGCCCGGGCCAGGTCCATGCGTGCCAGGATCAGGAGCGCCCATCCCTGGGCATCAAGGCCGATCGCGAGCCCTACCCGATCTCCAAGTCCCCGCTCCATCGCAACGGCTTTCTCCGCCTCGGCGAGAGCTTCGTGGACCCGTCCTTGCCGGCGCATGATGTGCGCAAGACTCGAGCGAGCCTGCGCCTCCCACTTCTCGTTTCCGATCTCCGAGAGGATCCATGCGGCCCGCTGGCAGGCGTCTTCCGCGTTGCGTAACGCACCCTCGACGGCGTAGGCCCCCGCGAGGTAGATCAGGGAGATTCCCTCCCGCCGTCGGTTGCCGATCTCGCGACTCACCTCGATGCTGGCCAATGCGTACTCCCGGCCCGGGACGAACTGCCCCCTGCGGGTCTCCATCGTGCCCAAATGACCCAAGAGAAGTGAGATCTCCGACTGGCTGCCCACCTCCCGTGCGATGGCCAGGGCCCGCTCAGTCATCTCCACCGCCTCATCGATGCGCCCCTCGTTCAGGAACACGGTCGTGGCGATTCGCATCGAGGTCGTGGTACCCATCCGGTCCCCGATTTCCTCGAAGATCACAGACGCCTTGTGGGCCACCTCGAGGGCCTTGGCGAGATCTCCCTTCCGAAAGTGCGCGACCGCGATCCGGTTATAGGCCCTCGCCTCGAATTGGCGAGCCCCGAGTGCGGCAGCTCTCTCAGCCGCCCGCGTCGCGGGCTCGAGGATCTGATCGAAACGCCCCTTGCGGTGGGCGATCGTCGCCGCCATCAGATCGAGGCGGGGATCCATCGAGTGGGGAGCCGGCAACGTCCGCAGCGCTTCGATGATCTCGAGTGCGAGGTCTGCCCGGCCGCTCTCAAGGCGGAGTTCCGCAAGCGCGAGGGCATGCTCGAGGTTGTCGGGATCCAGCCGGCGAAGGGCACCGTAGGCCTCGGCCGCCCGGGCCCAGTCGTGGCTCACCGCGTAGAAACGTGCTTCAACCAACAGTTGATCCCGCTGAGGCAGTTCGCCCGCCAACTCCTTCGCCGTCGCTGCTTCCCGCTTTGCGCGGGCGTCATAGCCCAGGGTGCTCCAGACCTCGGACAACGCGGAGTGAGCCAGCGGAAAGCCAGGGTCGAGCTCGATCACCCGCTCCAGGGCCTTTCTGGCGTGGACATAGTCCAGCGCCCGCAGGTGATCCAGCCCCTCCACATAGGCGCGCGCTGCCGCAGGGCCCGGGAACGACGCGTAGCAGCGTCACGATCAGGGCCGCAAGAACCGCCACGGTCGCGAGAACGATCCTGAGGTGCCTCGTACGCGCCGCAGCCTGGCCCTCCACGACCTCCTCCACCGCACATTCGAAGCGATACCCCTTCTTCGGCACGGTCTTGAGGCAGGGAGACAGTTCCGGCCCAAGCACCTTTCGAACCTCTGAGATCCTGCGATCGAGATTGGCGTGGGACTCGACACCATCCCACAACTCCGCGAAGATCTCGCTTCGGACAACGAGCCGATTGTGATTCTTCACCAGCAGGGCGACGAGCGAGAAAACCATCGGCGTGACGGAAATCGCCTCCCCCTCGCGGGAGATCGTCCCCTCTCCAGGGTCTAGTCGAAATGGTCCGAAGTCGTAGACCATGGCTACTCTCCTGTGTCGCGCGCGAGGACGCTCAGCAGAGACAAGCGTTTCGCCAGCCCCAGGATGCAGCCCAGGGCGATCGCCAACAGGGCAGCGCAGACAACGCGGAACTCCGGCGGAAGGAGAAAGGTCACGGTGTGCGCTGGGATCCAGAACCACAGCAACGAGAGGCCGGGGACCCGCAGCAGGTTGCGCCAGTCGAGCTGCTGAAGGACCTGCCCCAGCGGCCAGGGACCGAAGAGCTGATCCCGTTCGATCAACATGTCAGTGACCCGGTGGAAGGTCATCATCTCGAAGCCGAAGAGCAGGTTCATCAACACTGAGGTCCACAACGCGCCAAGCAACGGGGACCCCTGTCCCGGCAGGAGCCCCGCCGCGAGCAGCGCGCCCGTTCCCGCGGCGAAGAGCGGAAACACCACCGTAAACGCCGCGCCGAGCAACGCCCAGACCAGCACTCGCTGACCCAGACGAATCCCGCGAATCGTCCACGTTCCGGAGGCGATCCGGCCCCCGAGCATCTCGCCCATCGTCCCCAGAAGCCCGACCTTCGCCATGCCCATTGGGAAGGGCCAGCTCCGCGTCAGCTCCTTGAACAGCTCACGGCTCTCGGCGACCGACAGGATGGTCACGACCGCCGCCAGCAAGAGGATCCAGACCGCGCTCACGAGACGATTCACGGCACACTCCGGGGACGAAAGGATCAGGCGGGGGAAAGCGAGAGTATGCAGTGTAAACTCGCAGCTGCCTATTGAGGGCCCGAGTCTTGGAGGTGATGGCAATGGCGAATGCGAGCCGGAGGACGTTCTTGAAGGGTTCCGCGCTGGGGGTGGGCGCAACCGGAGTCTACTCACTGCTGGGCAGCGGATGCGTGAACGGCCCTGCCGCTGAGGGGCGAAGACCGCTCGTTGTCTCAACCTGGCCACACGGAGTCCCCGCCAACGAGGCCGCGTGGAAGCAGCTCGAAACCGGTGGAACCGCCCTCGATGCCGCGGAGAGCGGCGTAAGAGTTCCCGAAGGCGATCCGGAGGTCACCTCGGTCGGCCTGGGGGGCTATCCGGACCGCGAGGGACATGTCACGCTCGATGCCTGCATCATGAACCAGCATGGGGACTGCGGATCGGTGGCCTTCCTCGAGAACATCGTGCATCCGATCTCGGTGGCCCGGCTCGTGATGGAGACGACACCTCACGTCATGCTCGTGGGTCGCGGCGCGCTGGACTTCGCCCTCGCCAACGGTTTCAGCAAGACGAAGCTGCTGACAGCTGCGGCAGAAGCGCGCTGGAAGGAATGGAAGAAAACCAGTGTCTACGCCCCGATGCAGCACAGCTCACAGCACGACACGATCGGCATGCTGACCCTCGATCAAGGCGGAGATCTGTCCGGAGCCTGCACGACGAGCGGCCTGGCCTACAAGATGAGAGGCCGCGTGGGAGACTCGCCGATCATCGGGGCTGCGCTCTACGTCGACAACGAGGTCGGTGGCGCGTGCGCCACCGGTGTCGGCGAACTCGTCATGAAGACCCTCGGCAGCTTCCTCATCGTGGAACTGATGCGCCAGGGCGCCAGTCCCGCGGAAGCCTGCAAGGTCGCAGGGCAGCGCATCCTCGACAAGGGCTTCGCCACCAAGACAGACCAGGTTGGCTACCTCGCGATCAACAAGAGTGGCGACGTGGGAGCCATCAGCCTGCGCCGCGGCTTCCAGTACGCTGTCCGTGACAGCTCGGGCAACACCCTTCTTGACGCAGATCATCTCACCTGAATCCTCGACGTGGAGATCCCATGAAGCGCTTCCGCGGGCCCGCCGTTTTCTCTCTCTACCTGGTGATCTTTCTCCTTGCACCCCTGGTGCTCGCAGGCAGCATCGACGCGAGTGATGCCGCAACGAAGGACACTCTCGCCATCGATGAATGGAATTGGGTCCCACCGATGACCCTCCCATTGCCTGTCTTCCACGACCAGGGAAAGGCCCTCGAGGGCAAGGAACTCCTGGCGCTGAGCGAAGTGGATCTTGATAGATTGCCAGAGCTTTCCGCCGGTCGGCGAATCGCCGCCACCGACGCCAAGCTCAGCCTCGGCCCGGCCGGTGGGCCAGCCATCAGCTACCTGACGACCTTTGTGAGTAACACCTCGTTCTACGAGGGCTCGCTGTCTATTGACTCGGCACATCCCCTCACGCTCTTCCTCGACGGAACAGTGCTCGAAGGAGACGAGGACTACAAACTCTCCCTCGCACCGGGCAAGCACGCCCTCGTCTTGAAGCTGCTTCGAGATCCGGATGTCGATCAGCCATGGGACCTCTCCGCACGCTTCGAGGACTCGGAGCAAGCCGTAGCGCTCACGTTGAGTCTCGACCCCACGCACGCCGTCGATTTCGACGACATCCTCGCCACGGAGGTCATCACGGGGCTCGCGCTCTCCCCGGACGGCGCACGGCTCGCGGTCCACAAACGCGACCCATCGATTCCCAAGGACGACGGCCGCAGCTGGACGACGATTCTCAGCCTGCCTGACGGAAAGGTGATCCGTGAGTACGCGGCACGCCTGGGCTCCTTCTCCTGGTCTCCCGCCGACGGGCAGAGCTTCTCCTACACCGAGGAAAAGGACGGCAAGTCCACGATCTGGATCGAGTCCCTGGGAGGCTCCCGCAAGCCGCTCGTGAAAGACGTCGAACATCTCGCCGGCATCATGTGGGTGCCCGACGGCCAGTCGATGGTCTACGGCATCACGACGCCGGAATCCGACGACGATGAAGAGAGCGACGGATTCGACCGGGTCCGCTCTCTCGAAGACCGCTGGGCCGGATACCGGGACAAGACCTACCTGTACCGCGTCTCGCTCGCCACCGGCACGCGGCAGCGATTGAGTGCGGGACCGCTGGATACGGCCCTCCAGGACATCAGCCCGGACTCTCGCCACCTGATCTTCAGCCGCGAGGTCTACGACGACACCCGCTGGCCCTTCCTTTTCGCCGAGATCTGGGAACTCGACCTCGAAACCCTTCGGGCGAAACGTCTCACCGAGACACGTTGGAGCGCGACGGCCCAGTACTCTCCCGACGGCAAGCAGCTCCTGGTGCTTGGCGGACCCTCGGCCTTTGGCGAAATCGGCGTCGCCACCCCCCAAGGCGTCGTGGCGAATGAGTACGACACCCAGGCCTATCTCTTCGAGATTGCGACGAAGAAAGTCACGCCCATCACCCGCGACTTCGACCCGATGATCGAGGCCGCGTCATGGGCCTCCGGCGGAACGCTGCTTCTTCGAGGAGAGGAAGGAACCCGTGTGGCCCTCTTCCGTTGGGATCCGGCCACGTCTTCCCTCTCCCGCCTGCCGAGTGCTGTCGATGTCATCAGCAGATCCAGCCTCGCGGAAGACGGCACCGCCGTGGCCTATTACGGGAGTTCGGTCAACTCTCCCGGAGAGCTGCATCTCCTCGACCTCCGCGAAGATCCTTCGTCTCGTCTACTGGAGCGTCCGGACGCCGGCCACTGGGAAGGCGTCGCCATCGGCAAGACCAGCGATTTCAACTTCAAGACCTCAACCGGCCTCACGATCGAAGGTGTCGTCCACTATCCACCGAACTTCGACGCGAAGAAGACCTACCCCGCCATCGTCTACTACTACGGGGGCACCGTTCCCGTCGGCCGCAGCTTCGGTGGACGCTGGCCCAAGAACGTCTGGGCCGCCCATGGCTACATCGTCTACATCCTGCAGCCAAGCGGGGCGACCGGCTATGGCCAGGACTTCTCCGCGGCCCACGTGAACAACTGGGGCCGCAGCGTGGCGGACGAGATCGTTGAGGGAACCCAGGCCTTCCTCGCGGCCCATCCCTTCGTCGATCCGGAGCGGGTCGGTTGCATGGGCGCCTCCTACGGCGGCTTCATGACCGAACTGCTCGTCTCACGGACGAAAATCTTCTCTGCTGCGGTATCCCACGCTGGCATCTCCTCCTTGGCCGGCTACTGGGGCGAAGGGTGGTGGGGCTACATCTACAGCGCAATCGCCACCGCGAAGAAATACCCGTGGAACGATCAGGAGCTCTACATCGGGCAGAGCGCGCTTTTCCACGCTGACAAGATCGAGACGCCACTCCTCCTGTTGCACGGCAAGGTCGACACCAACGTGCCGCGCGGCCAGAGCGAGCAGCTCTTCACCGCGCTCAAGATCCTCGGGCGGGATGTCGAATTCGTGCGCATCGCTGGCGAGAACCACCTGATCATGGACTACGACAAGCGACGCAAGTGGATGGAGACGATCGTCGCGTGGTTCGACTGGAAGCTCAAGGATGATCACGCGTGGTGGAACCACCTATACCCGGCGCCCTGACCCGATCTCGGAGAAGGAGAGCGAGGTGCGGCGATGCAGTCTGCACGGCCCCAACCTGGGTTGATCAGGGAGCCTTGGAGTGGATCGCCGACGCGTTGAAACAGGCATTCGCATAGGCGTAGCGGTAGTACTTGGAAGAAATCGCGATGTCGAAGCTCTCTTCCAGCCAATGGGAGATCTGCACCAGCCGATCGAGATCGTAGCCGGCATCGAAGCCAAGGGCGTGCAGGAGGTTGATCACGTCCTCGCTCCCGACGTTACCCGACGCACCCGGAGCGTAGGGACACCCACCCATGCCGCCGATGGAACTGTCGAGTCTGCGGATGCCGCACTCCACCGCCACGAGGGCGTTGGCCAGCGCCAGGCCCTGGGTATCGTGGAGGTGCAAGATGACCTTCTCGACACCAAAGTGATCGAGCGCGCGGAGGCAGCCCTCACGGATCAATAGCGGATTACCGACGCCGATCGTATCGCCCAGCGATACGCCCTCGACACCGAGGTCGAGCAGACGTTCGGCCAACTCCATGACGACGGAGAAATCGATCTCGCCCTCGTAGGGGCAACCGAAGGCCGTCGAGATGTAGCTCCTCAGCACCATGCCCTTCGAGCGGATGATCTTCGAGATCTCGCGAATTTCCTTCAGGCTCTGCTCGCGGGTCCGATTGATGTTCTTGAGATTGTGGGACTCGCTGGCGGACATGACGACGGCAACATGGCTCAGGCCCGCATCCATCGCACGCTCAAGCCCGCGCATGTTGGGGATCAGTCCCCAGTAGAGGACGCCTTCCTTCCGTCGAATCCGCGCCGCAACCTCGTCGGTGTTCGTCATCTGCGGCACCCAGCGCGGGTGGACGAACGACCCGATCTCGACTTCCCGCGCGCCCGCAGCCACGAGACGATCGATCAAGTCCACCTTGTCTCCCACCCCGAGAAGGTGTCGTTCGTTCTGCAGCCCATCGCGCGGCCCGACCTCGGTCAACCTCAGCGACACATCGTCTTCTCTTTGCTGATTCATCACTCACTCACCCATCACGCGCAGATCGATGCGCCGCCGGTGGGGAGCACGGCGATGCTCGAAGAGGTAGAGCGCCTGCCAGGTCCCCAACGCGAGACGCCCATCACCGACCGGTATCACCTCGGAACTGCTCGTCAGGGCCGTCCTGATGTGAGCAGGCATGTCGTCAGGGCCCTCGGAGCGATGCGTATAGTGCGGATCGTTCTCTGGCACGAGACGTTCGAAGAAATCGAGCAGATCGACCTGCACTTGCGGGTCCGCGTTCTCCTGGATCACGAGACTCGCGCTTGTATGGCGCACGAAGACCAGGGCAAGGCCGTCGGAAACACCGGAGTGCCGAATCTCCCGCGAGAGGTCTCGCGTCAGGTCGTACAAGCCTCTGCCCCGGGTCTCCACATCAATCGTCGCCTTGTGCATGGGCGCCTCCTGGAAATCATGCGTTCTGCTGAGAGGCGATCCTAGTGTCCCATCAGACAAGTTCGCCACATTCTTCGCCTGCCCTCGACGCTTCTGGTGGGGTTGGCCGTCTCCACGGTCTCCCGGTACGTCGTCGCCTTCCCGGCTTGCCAGCGCCACCGACGACTCGCCGAAGACCGCAACGACCGTGTCTGACGGAACACGGTCCAGCACCTTCGCCGCAAACGCCGCCGGAGCGAGTGTGGAGGAGACTATTTCGCTCCCACTTGTGGAGAGAGTAACAAGACGGGGTACTCGTGGGAGATCTTGGCATCCGGCGTACGCAGAATGGCCATCGCCGACGAGCTGCCCACCTCCGTGAGAGAACGGGCGTCCGAGACCAGGAACTCGCGCGCCTGCACGAGCTCCTGCCGGGCCAAGGCCTTTCTCGCCGCGCTATGCACATCCGGGGAGCGAAGCTCCGCCAGCTGCTCCTCGGCACGCTCCCTGTTGCCAGCCTGCATATACAGGAGGGCCAGACCCAGGCGGAGCTCACTGCAGCGGGGCCTCAGCGAAAGCGCTTGCTCCACTGCGGCCATCGCAGCGGCGGTGTTGGATTGCGGATCCTCCAGGTAGCTCGACACGAGAGCGAGATGGGCCGGGAAGAACTCGGGGCGGCGCTCGATCGATCGGGCGAGGAGTTCCCGCACCTCGCACCAGGGCGCGTTTCCCGGATCGCGAAATTCGCGCCACTCGCGTTCCAGGTGGCGGGCATAGAGAAAGGGCGTCAGGTAGCTGGCTTCGTCACCCTGAATCGCCCGCCGGAACAGACGCTCGGCCTCGACACCTGCGCCATCCTGGTCCTTGGCCAGCGCCAGGCCGGTGAGAGCGAGCTTGTGCTCCGGATCCCTCGCCAAAGCCTCCTGGAAGTGCGTCTCGGCCAGCAGAGTTCGTCCGGGCCCCGAGAGCACGAGAAGCAGGCCGAGTTCGGCATTCAGGTCCTGCGGGGCAAGGGTCGCCGTGCTGACCGGAACGCGTACCGAGAACTCCGGATCCTGCATCTCCTGATAGGCCAGGCGTCGTGACTTCAGGTCGTCGTGAAAGCGCTCCTCCAGACCGGCGAAGTCCGTTTCGAAGTGCCTGGCGAAGGCCTTCTCCACGGTGGCGCCATCCGCCAGGGCTTGGAGGAACGCCTGCGCCCTGAGCTTGGTCTCGCTGCTGCCTGCGAACAGGTAGTGCACCAGGCCCCAGCTCTGTGCCGTGTAGAGATCTCGCTGCTGCGGGTCCATCTCGTCCAGAGCCGTCTCGTCGATAGCAAAGAACGATTCCATCGGCAGGCCTCGAGTCGTGCGCAGCAGCAACAGGTAGTCCTCGACCGGCTCGCCGAACCGCACCGTGTCGCGCTGGAGACGGAAGGTACGGTAGTACTCCGTCATCCCCGTCCGGAACCACAAGGGCCGATGCTGGGAGTCGTTGGCGAAGACAAGCTGCATATAGCCGCGAAGTGCCGAATCGAGCAGATCCTCGTGCGGAGGATGGCCGTCGAGCACCAGGAAGTGAACCCACGGCTGCGGCAGGGAGAAGCCGACACAGCGCATGCCCTCGGGACGTTCGAGAGACCCGTAGGGCAGCATGTCCTTCGCCTTGTGGAAGATCACGATCGTCGTCGGCGCGGAAGAGGTCTGTTGAACCGGGTATCCGCGGCGAGTGAGAAGATCCCGAAAAACCTCGAGGCGTTGCGCGACGCGCACAGCAGCCGATCGTCGGGAGTCCGTGATGATATGGAAGTTCGGGGAGTTGATCTCTTGCCAGCGACCTGCCCGGCCCGGTCCCTCGGCCAGAAGCGGGAAGGCGAACGTGAGAACCAGAAAGAGCAAGACGAGGTTGAAGAGAAAGAGACGACCTTTCGCGTGTCTGCTCATGCTGTCCTCCTTTTCATCGACTAGGGCACTGGAACGACCTTTCCTGGCACTGGATCCCAAACAACGAATTCTGGGGCGATGTGACCTCATTCTATCGCTTACCCGCCGCCCGACTCATGTAAAGAGCTCCTCATTCGTCCCTCCCGGCATGGCGCCGGATAGCGCTCACCGTGACGATCTGTTAGAAAGCGGGTTCCTCTCTCGTTTTTGCAACGCCTCCAGGAGTGCCACGATGAAAATCGCCGTCTCGTTCTCGATGATCCTGTTCGTCCTCCTTGCTCTCGGCGGCTGCCAGCAGCCTGCCCCAGACGCCCCTGCGAAGACCTCATCGAGCGATACGCTGCTCGCCAAGTACACTTCGTTCCGGCTGACGACAGAGCTCTCGAAACTCAGTCCGAACCAGAAGAAGATGATCCCGCTCCTGATCGACGCAACACAGGCGATGGACGACGCCTTCTGGCTCCAGGCCTACGGAGACAAGCAGCAGTTGCTCAACTCGATCGACGACGAGGCGCTGCGCCGCTTCGCCGAGATCAACTACGGTCCCTGGGATCGCCTCGATGGCAACAAACCTTTCATCGAGGGTGTCGGCGAGAAATTCCCCGGCGTTGAACTCTATCCGAAAGACATGAGCAAGGACGAGCTCGAGGCCGCCGCCAAGGCGTCTCCCGAACTGACCAGCCTCTACACGGTGGTCGTGCGCGATGGCGAGGGACAGCTCAAGGCGATCCCCTACAGCCAGGCCTTCGAGCCCCAGATTTCGACGGCAGCGAACAAACTCCTCGAAGCGGCGGCGCTCGCGGAAGATCCGGGATTCAAGCACTACCTGGAGCTTCGTGCAGCCGCGCTCACCAGCGACGAGTACTTCGCCAGCGACATGGCCTGGATGGATATGAAAGACAACCGGATCGACGTCGTGATCGGACCCATCGAAAACTACGAAGACCAGATGTTCAACTACAAAGCCTCTTTCGAGGGTTATGTTCTGGTAAAGGACATGGACTGGAGCCAGCGCCTCTCCCGCTACAGCGCGATGCTGCCCGACTTGCAGCGAGGCCTGCCCGTCCCAGATGAGTACAAGCAGGAGTCCCCCGGTTCGGACTCCGACTTGAATGCCTACGATGTGATCTACTATGCAGGCGACTGCAATGCCGGGTCCAAGACGATCGCGATCAACCTTCCCAACGACGAGCGGGTCCAGTTGAAGAAGGGCTCCCGCCGCCTGCAACTCAAGAATGCGATGCAGGCGAAGTTCGAGAAGATCCTCGTCCCGATCGCCGAAGTGCTGATCGCGGCCGACCAACGCAAGCACATCACTTTCGATGCCTTTTTTGCCAACACGATGTTCCATGAGGTGGCCCATGGCCTCGGGATCAAGAACACCATCAACGGCAAGGGTCCCGTGCGCCGCGCACTCAAGGAGCAGTCTTCCGCCCTCGAGGAAGGCAAGGCGGATGTACTCGGCCTCTATCTCGTCACGCGTCTCCATGGGATGGGAGAACTCGGCGACGCAGACCTGATGGACAACTACGTCACCTTCCTCGCCAGCATCTTCCGCTCCGTACGTTTCGGTGCCTCGAGCGCCCACGGCCGGGCCAACGTCATTCGTTTCAACGTCTTCGAGGAGATGGGCGCCTTCGAAAAAGACGCTGAAAGCGGCAAGTACCGCGTGAATTTCGAGAAGATGCAACTGGCGATGAACGCTCTCTCCGAGACGATCCTCACACTCCAGGGCAACGGCGACTACGACGGTGTGCTGGCGTTGATGGCGGAGAAGGGCCAGGTTGGTGCCGGGCTGCAGGGCGACCTGGACCGGCTCGAGGCGGCGGGCATCCCGGTCGATGTC
This sequence comes from Acidobacteriota bacterium, assembly GCA_024763475.1. Lineage (GTDB taxonomy): Bacteria > Acidobacteriota > Polarisedimenticolia > J045 > J045 > JANTFM01. Next base: position 15,217 of record JANTFM010000052.1, read on the forward strand.
ACCTTCGAGCAGGGCCGCGAGGTGTTGGGCTTGTAGGCCTCCAACACTCGGCGAACTTAGGGCCGCGCAGGAATAGCCTCCCGGCTCTCGCAGCCCATCTCCCGGCCGAATACGGCCCGGAGATGGGCTGCGAGA
>JANTFM010000053.1 GCA_024763475.1 Acidobacteriota bacterium
CAGGGGGAGAAGGCGAGTTATTGGCGGAGGAGGTGGGATTCGAACCCACGGTACGCTTGCACGCACGACGGTTTTCAAGACCGTTGCCTTAAACCGCTCGGCCACCCCTCCGGGAAGACCGCATTCTACCGGAAATCGAGGGGGGTGCCTCGCCGGAGGAAGGGCTAGATGAGAGCCGGTTCCGCGAGGGAGGCAGCCGCCTCGTTGCGGGCGGTGGCGCGCACTTCGTCCGAGAGCGAACTGGCGAGTTGGCTGATCGCTCGGGAGGCCGGGGAGCCCGGATGGGACAACACCAGAGGTTCCAGAGAGCTACAGGAGGACGCGACGCATGGATCCTCGGGGATCTCGGCCAAAACCGGGAAGTCGTCGAGTTCCTCGATGCTCTGGAACAGGGTCTCGGAGAGCTGCTTGCCGGGCTCGACTCCATCCCTGCCGAAGCGATTGAGGATCAATCCGGGACAGATCGAGATACCGTCCTTGGTCGGTAGCTGATCACCGCGAAGCGCATTCATGTCCTTGACCAGATCGTCGAGAGACGTGTAGATGCGGGGACGGCGCTCTATCTGGCCGCTGGCGGAACCCTTGGCCGTTCGGCGCAGACGGGCCCGGCGCAGAAAGCTGGCTGAGGCTTCGATCGCTTCGTCCCGCTCGGTCGTGACGACCCACTGGTAGTCCCCGATCAGAAAGAGGTCCAGAAGCGGCTGGCTGACGCCGGTCTCGAAATCGATGATGACGATGTCGGCTGGCAAACGGAGGATCTCGGTCCCAAGGCGATTGGTTTCCTGCTGGCTCAACCCGGACGAACGCAGAGACTCCCGGGGCCCCGGTATGAGGTGGAGATTGCCCGAGGGGTGGAGCGAGGTCATGGCCTCGCGGAGCGAGCTGACACGGTTTCGCAGCAGATCCACCACGGTGGGCACGGAAGCCAGGCATCCACTCAGCAGGTGAAGGTCAGCACCGGCCATGTCCAGGTCGACCAGACAGGTGCGGAGCCCGCGGCTCGCGAGTGCAGCGCCTAGATTCGCTGCAACGAAGCTTTTTCCTGCCTGCCCGGCACCGGAACCGAGCGTGATGACTCGCATCGCCTCGACTATCCTTCCTAGATCCCACCGGCAAGATCGGCCGCGGTGGAATGAGGGTCAAGGCAGGGCCGAACAAGCGAGACAGCTCGAACACATCCGGACAGAATCGATCGCAGAAACAGGGCAGGCCGGTCTGCGTCGCGCGGGACTCCTATCCAAGGAACATCGGGTGGCCCAGCACGGTGTGCTGTTTCGGCCGGTAGTTCACCGTGTCGTAATACTCCTCGACATTCACCCGTCGGATCCCCTCGCCCACGACGGAGATCGGCTTGGTCACGTAGACACCACCCTCGACACCGACGAGTTTCCCGGTGTGTCCCTTGATCGTGAGATCCGCCGCGATTCGGGCAAAGTTGATGGCAACAAGCTTGTCGAGCGAGTCCGCAGGACCGGAGCGCATCAGGTAGGCAAGACTCTGGTAGATCGTGCCCTCCTTGGTCCGGCTCTTGATGAACTCGGAGAGGTGCTCGCCGACGCCACCGAGCTTGCGATGCCCAAAAGCGTCGGGCTCGCCCGTCTCGATCACGTCCCCCCCAACCTCCATCGCACCCTCGGAGATCGTAAGTACTGCATAGTTGCTCGGATTGTCACGCTTGTCGCGAGAAATCAGGTCGATCACTCGCTCCTTGTCGAAGGGGACTTCCGAGATCAGCGCCCGATCCACCATGGCCAACAGCGAGACCATCAGAGAGGTCTCGCCGCTGTTCCTGCCGAAGAGTTCGACGACGAGGAAGCGCTCATGCGAGCCGGCGGGCGAGCGCAAGTCGGTAATCATGTTCAACGAGCGGCTGACGGCGGTCGAGAAACCGATGCAGTAGTCGGTCCCGAAGACGTCGTTATCCATCGTCTTCGGGATACCGATGACCTTGACACCTTCCTGGTCGAGACGCCGCGCGAAAGAGAGCGTGTCATCGCCACCGATCGCGACAAGAGCATCAAGACCGAGGGTCTCGACGGTCTTCAGCGCTTCGGCCGTCAGGTCGACCTTGCCGTCCTCTCCGGGCTCTCCCGCGATCTCTTTCAGATGGACGGGAATCTCGGAGAGCTTGACCGAGGCGGGGTTCGTCCTCGAACTGTGAAGTGCTGTGCCTCCGGTGCGATCGATGGTGCGCGTATTCTGCCGCGTCAGCCGCACGATCCAGTCCGTACCCGGGAAGGGCGATCCGGGACCGGCATGAAGCAGGGCCGCCCAGCCCCGCTTGAGGCCCAGGACCTCCCAGCCGTCGTCTTCCATGCGTGCGGTGAGCGTCTTGATGACCACGTTGAGACCGGGCACATCTCCGCCCCCGGTCAGCACACCGATTCTGCGAGCCATGTTTCTACCCTCTAGCCGGAGACCTCAGCCAGCCGCGCCGCAAGATCCACAACACGATTGGAGTAGCCCCACTCGTTGTCATACCAGGAAAGGACACGGACGCTCTGCGGGCCAACCATCGCCGTCGAGACGGCATCGAAAATCGACGAGTGCGGGTTGAGGATGATGTCCGACGAGACGCGCTCTTCCTCGGTGTACTCGAGGACGCCCGACATCGGCCCATCAGCCGCCGCCTTGATCACCTGATTGACTTCCTCAGCGGAGGTCTTCTTGCCGAGCTGTGCAACGAGGTCGACGACCGAGCCGTCCGGCACGGGAACGCGAACCGCCATCCCATCCAGCTTCCCTGCCAGGTGAGGCAGCACCTTCCCGACGGCCCGGGCGGCGCCGGTCGTCGTCGGAATGATATTGATTGCGGCCGCGCGGGCGCGGCGGAAGTCCTTGTGCGGCACATCCGCCAGACGCTGATCGTTGGTGTACGCATGAACGGTTGTCATGAATCCACGCTCGAGGCCGAAGGCATCGTCGAGACACTTGACCACCGGAGCGAGACAGTTCGTCGTGCAGGAGGCATTCGAGACGATCTGGAGTTCGGGAGACAACACCTTCTCGTTTACCCCGAGCACGACGATCGCATCGACCTCGTCCTTCGGGGGAACCGTCAAGATGACCTTCTTCGCTCCCGCATCGAGATGCGGCTGGAGCAATTTGCGATGCCGAAACACTCCCGTCGCCTCGACGACGACATCCACTCCGAGCGTCTTCCAGGGCAGATCACCCGGGTTCCTCTCCCGGGTGAGACGCACCTTGCGGCCACCAAAGAGAAGGTTGCTGCCTTCGTGGTCGATCGGGCGCTTGAAGACGCCCATGACCGTGTCGTACTTCAGCAGGTAGGCAAGATACTTCGGCTCGTAGAGGTCGTTGATCGCCACGATCTCCATGTCATCCCGCTTGGCCATGATGCGGAAGACAGCCCTACCGATGCGCCCGAAGCCATTGATGGCAACTCTCATGCTTCACCTCCCTCGCCGAGCCCGTCCTTCGAGCCAAGCAGACGCACCAGATCGACCAGGCGGTTCGTGTAGCCCCAACTGCTGTCGAACCACGCGATCACCTTGGCCAGGTCCTGCTCCAGCACCATCGTCGCCAAGGAGTCGAAGATCGATGAGAAAGGGCTGTTCTCGACGTCGCTGGAGACGATCGGATCGTCCATGTACTCGAGGATTCCATGGAAGGGACCCGACGCCGCAGTACGCATCATCTCGTTGATCCCGCCGTCCGTGATCGGTCGCGAGGCCCAAAAGGTCATGTCGACGATCGAGCCGTTCGAGACCGGGACCCGTAACGCCGAGGCGTGAATCTTGCCCGCGAGGTGTGGCAGAACTTCCTCGAGCACGTGGCCCGCATTGGTCTCGGAGGGAACGATGTTCTCCGCCGCCGCTCGAGAGTTCCGCAGATTGCCCCCAGGGACGTCAGCCAGGCGCTGGGTCGAGGTGTAGGCATGGGTCGTCGTCAGGTGCACCCGCTCGATACCCACCGCATCGTCCAGGACCTTGAGGATCGGCGCCGCGCAGTGCGCGGTGCAGGAGGCGTTCGAGATGATCCGGTGGGAAGGCTTGATCTCATGGGAGTTCACGCCGTAGACCACGGAGATGTCCGGTTCTTCGGCAGGGGGCACGCAGAGGAGCACGCGGTGCGCCCCGGCCGCGAGGTGCGCTTCGCACGCGGCCCGATCCCGCGGACGGCCGGTGGCTTCAATCACGTAGTCCACACCATAGTCTGCCCAGTTGATGTCCCCGGGGTTCCGTCCCGAGAGGAGAGGGATTTCGCGGCCCCAGGTGTAGAGGTTCCCATCGCGATAGGTCACCTCGTCCGGGAAGCGCCCCAGGATCGTGTCATAGCGCAACAAGTAGGTCAGCGCCTCGTGATCTGCGATATCGCTGATCGCGGCGATTCGAATATCGTCGCTTCGAGAAAGGAGCCTGAAGAGGTTCCTCCCGATGCGTCCGAATCCCATCAGTCCGATCGTGACTGGCATGCTCGCACCCTTTTCTTGGCCCTCTCGGGCGAAAGGAGACTCGTCGGCTATCAGGCGGCTGTCAACGAAGCTCCGGAAGATAGGTACATTACAGGTAATGACCGTTCATTTTATCCCGATTTATCTCCGGCGCGCCCGCGGATCGCAGGCTTTCACATCTTTGTGACGGGAGCGTGGCCCGATCCGCCGCAGCTCAGCGCCGCCCTTCCAGCTGGTCCAGGCGCTGCCGCACCTGCTCCACGACGGAATCCCGACGCGCATAAATCCTTCGGGCCTCGTCAAGCTGCTCCCTCGCGGCACGATAGTAACCCTGGTCGATCAGGACCTCCGCGTAGGAGGCCCGCACGCGACGGTTGCATGGGTTCGCCTCGATCGCACGCTGCATCAGCTCTGCGGCACCCGCAAGGTCCCCGTCCCTGCGGGAAAGCATCGCGAGGGATTGCCAACCCACGTCGGCCCCCGGATCGAGATCCACCGCCCGCGCGAGTTGCTGCCGGGCCCCATCGAGGTCTCCGCTGCGCGAGAGCGCCAGGCCGTAGACCAGGTGGAGATCCGCGCTCTCCGGATCCTGCGAAAGGGCCTCCTCGAAGAACGGGATCGCCTCAAGGGGCCGGCCGGACTGCTCAAGATCGACGCCGATCTCGTAGAGGGTCTCCGAGCGAGGGATTTCCGGGATGCCCACGGGCACGAGGCCCAAGCCGACCGCGACGAGCCCCGCCGGCAGGTCCCGCCGCTTCAACCGGGGCAAGCCGATGGCCGCCAGCGCGATCAGTGCCGGGAGAGCAGGGGCCCGGTAGCGGGCTGTCGGAAAGAAGACGAGGCTCGCGGCCAACACGCCGAGCACAACGAGCAGTAGCAGCCCCGGAATCCGCCGCTCCCGCCAGAGGGCTGCCAGGCCGATCGACCCACACGCGAGAATCACCAGGAAGGGAAACCCGGCCTTCCACAGGAGAACACGCAGCACCACGGAGTCCCGGCGCGCATCGTAGAGTTCCCTGTTGCGACCGATCTCTCGGCCACCCAGGACACCCGGAATCTTGGTCAGCTCATCTCCAAGCCAAGCGAGCGGATGCTCGCGCAGGTAGCGGAAGCCCCTCGCAAAGAACCAGCGCGACTCGGCGGCACGGCTGCGGGCCCGGCCCTCACAACGAGGCTTCTCCGAGAGCTGCTGCCACTCGATGCCGGGGCGAATGCCGACCGTGCGCGGATAGTCCGGGTTGTTGCCGATCCAGAAGTTGATGCCCCCGTTCCAGGACACCGCGACGAGCTCGTCCTCGAAGTGGTAGTTCCTGGCACTGATCGGCGCGATAAGCGCGGCGGCAACCAAGGCGACAACGAAAGCGGGGCGCGGCCCTTCCCGGCGTGCGAGGTAGACCAGAGAGGGAAGTCCCACGAGCGCGAGCGACGGCAGGAGCAACCCGAGAACCCCCAGGAGCAGACCCGAAACAGGCCAGCGCAGCCTCCCCCAGACACCTTTCGGCCGGCCGGGCGTAAGGGTCACCAGGATCCAGGCTGTCAGGAGGAAGGTCGCCAGGGAGGCCGGGAGAATCTCCCCGTCGAAGTAGATCAGGCTGCCACACAGAGCGGCTGCGACCCCCGCCGCAGCAGACGCCCCGAGCGAAGCGAAACGCCGAACGATCAGCGAGACCCCGACGCAGCTCAACGCACCGAGAAGCGCCTGGAGCAGTCGGACCGCTTCCGGAGAGGGCTGGCCCACCGCGCGGTAAACCCCTCTGAGGAACCAGGGATAGAGCGGTGGTTGCCAGTAGGGCCCGCGGGGATCCCCCTCCACGGCAATCTTGTGGTAGGTCGAGGAGTCAAGCACGAGGCGCTGAGCATAGTCACTGTCCGCACACTCAAGCACGAAGACGACTCGCAAGAGCAGCGCCAGGCAGAAGACGGCGAAGAGAACGATGAGCAGACGGCGATCCATTCCCAGAGGATACGGGACCTGCGGACCGCGCGTCACATGCTGCGTGCCCGCCGGATCTTCACGCCCTCTCATCGGTGCGAACGCTGGTGAGAGACGACTCGTCGGCGGAGCAGCTTCGGCGATCCTCGACAGCGGCGAAAACGAACTCCACGCGCAAGCTCTCGCGCCTATCCTCCCGGGATTCGAGATGGACCTGACCGCCCAGGCGGGCGATGGCGCGGCCCGCCACGGCCAGGGAGAGCGTCTCGCGCCCTCCGGTAACGAGATCGGAGGGCACATGCTGCAGCTCGCCGCGAACGAAGTGCTCGCGGATCGATGCCGGGAACTCGGGAAGGCCCTCATACGAGAGATCGACTGCGAAGAGCCCGGTGCGGATCATTTCGGCGGACACGATCAGCGGCACGGCGCCCTGCGCCCCGTCTGACGCACGAGCCAGCTTCTCGAAGACAACCGCGAGCAGCGCCCGATCCGAAAGTACGAGTGAGGGAACACCGTCCTCCACGTGGAAAACCAACGCGCTATGACCCGCCAGCGCCCGCTGCATCTCCTTCCGGAGTTCAACCATCTCGCTCCGCGGCGCACTCCCGTGACCCTCGACCCTGCCGAGGGCCAGAAACTCCCGTACGAGCACCGACAACTCATGAATCTCGCGGCCGATAGGACCAAGGGAGCGGCGGCGATCCGTCGATCCCCCGCCAGCCGACTCCATCATGTCCTGCAGCGATCGCGACATGCTCTCGAGTCCCGGGAGGCTCACCTCCGCGACAGACTCCAGCAGACGAAGCCTTTCGAGGGCCAGTTCCTCTGCGTCGTCGAGCTGCCGCTCCAGTGAGTCCCGCGCAGCCTCGGATGCGGACAGGTTGTCCTCCAACTCGTCGATCCGGCTCTTGAGCCGTGTCGGGATCTGCGGCCTGCTCCGGGGTACCCGCGGCTTCCGCCGGCGGCGGGCGTCGTACGCCGCGATTCCGGGTGCCAGGAGGACACCCAGCACCAGCCCCAGGGCCACCCAGGCCCAGGAGGGAAAGCCGTCCAGATCCGGCATCGACAGATCCATCGCGCACAAAGCCTGTAGCAACATGGTTCCTCCGCTACGAGACTCTTCGGCTCAGTATCGGGAAGCTGTAGTGGTGTTGTCCGAAGGAAGCTGGTACCCCTTTTCCTTCAGTCCAGCGCCATCGAAACCAGGCGCGAGATCCCGGCTTCCGGCATTGTCACGCCATACAGCATGTCCGCCATCTCCATCGACCGCTTGTTGTGGGTGATCAGGATGATCTGCGTCTTGGCGGCGAACTCCCGCACAACCTCCGTGAAGCGGTGCACGTTGGTGTCGTCGAGCGGCGCATCGATCTCGTCGAGGAGACAGAAGGGTGGTGGCTGGTAGCGGAAGATCGCGAAGAGCACCGCCGTCGCCGAGAGGGCCTTCTCTCCTCCCGAGAGAAGCGACACCGACTGGAGCTTCTTGCCCGGGGGCTGGCAGAGAATCTCTACGCCGGAATCGAGAACATTGTTTTCGTCCTCCAGCAGGAGATCCGCACGGCCGCCCCGGAAGAGCACGGTAAACTGCGAGCGGAAGTGCCGCCGGATCTCCGCAAAAGCCTCGACAAAGCGCTCGCGGCTCTCCTTGTCCATCTTCTTGATCGAGTCGGTGAGTTCCGAGACGGACTGGCTGAGATCCTGGTGTTGCTCGCTGAGTTCTTCGAAACGCTGGTGCAGCTCGTCGTACTCGCTCTCGGCGAGCAGGTTGACGGGTCCAACCCGTTCGCGCTTGTCGCGCACGGACTGGATCTCCTCCGCGAGCAAGCCGTCGCTGTCGAGAATCTCGTCAGTGACACTCTCGGGGCGCTCGTCCGGGAGTACCCCCGGCTCGCAACCGAGCTCCGTTCGGCAACCTTCCTGCTCGTGCTTCCACTCGAGCAGAGCCTTCTCCGCGGCGAGCGAAGACCTCTCGCGCCGTGCGCGGGCGTCCTCGTACTCATCCGTGACACGCTCCAGGCGCCGCTCTTCCTTCTCCACCCGGACACCCATCTCCTCGAGACGGGCCACCCAGGCGGAGACCTCCTCTTCGGCGGCCTTGCGTTCGACCTGCAACTCCTCGCAACGCGTCTCATCATTCTGAACGGTCTGTCTCAGCTCGACCGCCCGCTCCTTCGCAAGCTGCCGGGCCTTCTTCCCCTCTTCACTCTTGAGGTCGAGCGCCGTCAGTTCCAGCCGCAGCCTCTCGATGTCCCGATCGTGCGCGCTGCGCCGTTCCTTGAGGGCGCGGACCTCCGAGACGTTCTCGCTCAGGATGCGAAGCGCCGCGCGCAGCGCATCCTCGTGCTCGAGCACCCGGACGCGGGCCTTCTCGAGTTCCCCGCGGCAACTGGCGATCCCCTCCAGGGCGTCCTTCTCGAGCGCCTCGCACTCGGCAGCCTTCTCCCGCACGGCCACGAGCGCGCTCTTCGCGGAGTCGTGCGCCTTCAGCGCCAACTCAGACTCGTGCTCAATGCGCGCGAGATCCCGCTCGGCCTGCAGCACCTCGACCCGGGCGGTCGCCATGCCCCGGCGTGCCTCGGCCAGATCCTCCTCCACGCGCCTGCGGACGATCTGGGCATCGCGATGCGCGACGCGGGCGTCTTCTACCTGCTGCTGCGCCTGTTCAAGACCGCCACGCAGGCGATCGATCGCCAGCACGAGTTCATCCCGACGCCGGGTCCTGGCGAGCAAACCGCCCTCACCCCCTTCGCCACCCTCGATCGCCACCATTCCCGTGGCATACACGACGTGCCCTTCCGGAGAGAGGAAGTTCCAGTCCGGGAAGCTGCGGTGCAGGCTGAGCGCCACCTCCAGCGAATCGACGAGGACCGCATCCTGCAAACGCGAAAGCAGCTGCGCGCTGAACTCGTCCTGGGCTTTCATGTGTGAGATGAGACGCCCGCGCACTCCTGGGTGAGACACCAACTCGCCGGGCAACGAAGGGAACTGCCTCCCGGACAACTCCGGCGAATCGAGCGGCAGGAAGCGCAGCTTGCCACGAATGCCCAAAGACGCCCCCCGCTGTACTTCCGAACTCGTATCGACGAGCACCGCCGGGAGCACGTCGCTGAGGAACGCCTCGGCCGCGCGCTCGACCTCCTTTTCTACCGAGAGAACATCCGCGATGACCCGCTTCGCGTTGACCTTTCCCTCACGCGCCTTCTCGAGCAGGGCCCGGCTGGCGTCCGAGCCCGCGAAGCGGACCTCCAGCGAGTCCAGGGCCGAGCGTTCGGCCTCCCGCGCCCCCAACTCCGCGCTCAGCGAGGACACCTGGGAGCGCGCCTCTTCGAGGACGCCCCATGCGGCATCCTCTCCGCCCTGAGCCGCCTGGACCTCGAGCTCCAATCGAGAAACGTCAGCCCCCGCCGCCTCGCGGCGCTCGCGCGTTTCGCGCAGCGACTCTTCCGCCCGCGAGAGAACACTGCCCAGCCTGTTTCCCGTCTGCTCGGCCTCCTGGGATCGCTGCTCCTCGCGGCGCTCCGCCTCCTTCGCCGCGGAGAGAAGCGCGCTGATCTCCGCGCGCTTATGCACATGCTCGTAGAGCGCCTTCTCGAGCCCGTTCGCCTCAGCCACGAGCCGCTGCTGATCCTGCCGTCGCTGATCGGCCTCCTGCTGCGCGGTCGCGACCCGACCCTCGATCTCTTCCAGGCCGGACGCCAACTCCGCAACGACGGCGTTGAGGCGCGTGATCTCCGCGCCGCGCCGCTGATGCTCACTGGCGATCACCTCGCCCTCACCTTCATGGCGGCCGGCCTCCCGCTCCAGGGTCTCGGCCTGAACGAGCGCCGACGCGATCTCGCGACGGAGCCGTTCCTCCTCGAGGCGTGTCTCGTGGGTCGCCTCGACGGAGGCATCGCGCTTCGAATGCGCCTGGGCCAGCTCCTCGCGGGCGCTGTTCAGACGATGCGCAACGCGGTCCCGCTCCTGCTCGAGATGCTCGGTCTCCGTGTGGGCAACGCTGTTCGTCTCGGTCAGTACCGAGACCTCCGCCCCGAGTTCCCGGTCCCGTCTCCGGTACCAGACGGTGCGCAGGCTGCGGAGGAGCTCGTCGAGACGCCGGGCACGCCGCGCCAGGGAGGCCTGGCGCTTGAGAGAACGCTGCTGCCGGCCGACCTCCCCGAGAATGTCATCGACCCGCAGCAGATTCGCTTGGGTCGCCTCGAGTTTGAGTTCGGCGGAGCGGCGGCGCACCTTGTACCCGGCGATGCCCGCGGCTTCCTCGATGAAGACACGACGATCCTTCGGCTTGCTCGTCACGAAGGAGGCGACGTGCTGCTGGTCGATGATCGCGTAGGTCCGCACGCCCGCACGCACCTGGTCGAGGAGAGCGCGCACATCGCTCAGGCGCGTTTTCCTGCCGTCGATCAGGTAGTCGCTCGCCCCGGTACGAAAGAGACGACGCGTCAGCGTGACCCTCGTCCGCCCATCCGGAAGCGGCTCATCCCTCGCTCGCATATGAAGCGAGACCTCGGCCATCCCACCGGGGCCCCGGGTCTCGCTGCCGGCGAAGATGACATCCTCCATGCGCTGCCCGCGCAGCGCGCGGGCGGACTGCTCACCGAGAACCCACTGGATCGCATCCGCGATGTTGGACTTGCCGCAGCCGTTCGGACCGACGACAGCCATGATTCCCTTGGGAAACTCGATGGACGCCCGTTCCGAGAAACTCTTGAAACCGACCACATCCAAGCGCTCGAGCCATAGCATCGGGCGGTCTACCTCCTGGGGATCCGGACAAATCCGAACCCATTCGACAGTGCATTGCTTGTTCGTATTACTTGTTTCGCGTCAGAACCATGTCGGGCAGATCCGCCAGGACATCGCGATGTGCTCCCTCCGGGAAAGTGAGAATCGCCGCCCGAGCTCGCTCCGCCTGTTGCTCGGCCAATTCCCGACAGCGTTCGAGGCACCCGTGACACACCAGGGACTCTCGCAGACGCTCGTAGGAGCGGTTCTCAAAAGAGCCGGTCTCGAGGACGAAGCGGATGTCCGTACGATCCCGTTCACTTCCACGTGCCATCAAGTCAATCCAGGGCAGCGTCAGCCGCCCTTCGCGCAGATCGGAGGCCACGGGCTTGCCGATGATCTTCTGGTCCGCCGTGAGGTCCAACAGGTCATCGACGAGTTGGAACGCCACACCCAGGCTCATCCCGTACTCGCCAAGCAACCTGTCCTGTGCCTCGTCCACCTCCCCGAACACTCCCGCGACCCTGCAGCAGCCGGAGAAGAGCCAGGCTGTCTTGCGCCGCACGATCTCCATGTGCTGCTCGTTCGTCACGTCCGAGCGCCCCCGGAGATGGTGCGCCATGATCTCACCCTCGATCATCCGCTCCGTGGACTCGGCGAGCAGGTCGATGACCCGCAGCTGGCGTGCGCGCAGCGCCATGTTCATCGAGCGGATGTAAAGGTAGTCACCGAGAAGAATCGACATCTCGTTGCCGAGCACCCGGTTGAGAGCCGGCCGGCCCCGCCGCGTGTCCGCCTCGTCGATGATGTCATCGTGGACCAGCGTCGCCGTGTGGATCAGTTCGAAGACCGCCCCGAGAACCACGTCGTGGTCGCCTTCGTATCCGAGCATCCCCGAGACGAGGAGCATCAGCGACGGACGAATCAGCTTGCCCCCACCCCCGGAGAGGTAGGCCCCGGCCTCGTCGATCGGGCCCAGGTCCGAGCGCAGGTTCTTCTGGATCTCGGCTTCGATCGCGTTCAACTTGGGCCCGACGAGGGCGAACATGCTGGCCAATCCCGGCGTAGGAGCCGGGAAGGAGGACGGGTACGCTTCGCTCACTCGACCCCCCTGGCCTGGGAGATCTTGGCGGCATCCGCGTCGCGTCGGGCCTCAATCAGCTCGTCTCCCTTGAAGACATAGGTCACGCCGGGAAAACGCCACTCCGTGATCCCTTCAAGGCGCGTCAGCACCTCGCGCGGGAAACCGTGCCTGCGGAGGATCTTCCCCCGCTTGCTGCCCGCTCCACCGGAGCGCGCGATCTCGCGGGTCAGTTCTTTCCAGCAGGCCGCGTCCTCCACCTTGATGTTGACCACGATCACCGCATCCTGGCCCAGTATTCGCTTGATCTTGTAGTCGGCGGGGACGGCGTAACGCACACCATCCCAACCGGCACTCGGCTCCACCCGGACGAACACGGCGCCATGAAAGGTCCGCGCGCCGAGATCCAGGCGGTAGAACCCACCCTTGTCTGTTCGTCCGCGCAGGACCTCAAGTTCCGGCCCGCCCGGACTCTCCAGCTCGGCGAAGAGCGCCTCGCTCTTGCGCTCAACGATGACAAGCTCTTGATTCGAAAGGGCTTTCCCCTCTTCATCGAAGACCTGGCCCTCGATAACCGCAGCAAAGACCCCGGCCGGGGCGCCCAGTGCGCACAGCACGGCCCCCAGCGCGACAGCAGCGCGCAAACCGGCACCGATTCTCAGCATGAAAACCTCGGGTCCATTCACGATGCGTGGAGGATAGCACCGGAGCGAAATCGGACACAACTCATCCCGCCTCACTCCTCGGAAAGGAACCATCCCTCGGGCACCTCCACGGCAAAGCGACTCTCAGGAGGCGAGGTCTCGCTTTTGGGACGGGAGAGAACCCAGATCAGCTGCCCACCGAGGGGATCGGTGATTTCGATTCGGCGTAGCGTGTAGCTTTCCTCCTCGTATTCGAGCACGACCCGCTCGATGTCATCCCGGGCCAGGCGAGGCAGGAGTTGCAGCCGCGCACGGCCCTCGACTCCGACAGGCGCCGCATCGGGCCCCGCCGCGAACAGGCTCATGAGATCGAGCTGAGCGCTGAGAAGATCGATCAGGAGGTTGATCTCCCCCTCCCGCCGCAGGTGATGTGTGATCATCCGGTCCTCCGTGACCGCCCACCACCACCCCTCCCCGTCGAACACCGCCCAATCTCCCGCAGGCTCATCGAAGTCGAGGACTAGGCGGTTCGGCGGCACGACGTGGAGCACCCCCCGCTGAGACTCCTGCGCCCCGAAGGTCGCCGAGCGCAGGCGCTGCTCAACCTGCAGCTGAAAGGGGCCCAGGCCCCGATAGCGCCCCTCGATAGCCCGTACGGTCTTGCGCAGGGCACGGGCTTGGTCCAGCACGATCCTCCCGTTCTCCGGAGCTGTCGCCAGGGCCGCCGGAATCGCCAGCTCTGTCATCGCAAGGGCAAGGGCTGCCCATCGCCAGGAGGGCTTCATCGCTGTCCCCGTCTTCGTGGGGCGATTCTTCTCCATGGGCTGCCCTTCTTCATGCCTGCTCTCCTTTGCAGGTCGATCCTTCTTCCTGTCTGCTCTTCTCCGCGCACCGATCCTTCTTCCTGTCTGCTCTTCTCCGCAGGCCGGTCCCTCGTCGCGCGCTGCTCTTCTTCGTGCGCCGATTGTAGCCTGCCCGGGCACGCTCTGGCCTCAACCGGGGCTTCCGGGGATAATCCCCCTTCTCAACGTAAAGGAAACCACGGTGATCAGACTCGCTCGTTGCGCCCTTACTCTCTGCGTTCTTCTGGCTCTCACAGCCTCGCTCCCTGTCTCTGCGGCGCAGGAGATGGACCTCGACGCCAAGCGCGAGGAGGCCCGCAGCGCTTACGACCGGGGACGTTGCGGGGAGGTCCTCGCAGCCTACAACCAAGTTGGAATGCGCGACGCGAACATGATCACCGGAGTCGACAACTACCGGATCGGCTTCTGCATGGCCTTCCTCCGCCGCGGAGACGCCGCGCCCTACTACGAGGCGGCCCTGGCGGAACTCGCGATCGTCACCGCCACCGAAGACGCTCCGCTCGAGACCTACTTCTACCAGGTCAACGCCCTGCTGAACCTGGACCGGAAACCGGACGCCGTCAAAGCCGCCAGGCTCGCGGTCGAACGCTGGGAGGCCGGTCAGCTCGTGGTGCCGGAGGAGCAGCCCGAGGCCTGGTTCCGCCTGGGCAAGATCTTCCGGGATGCGGGCAATATCCAGGGCGCCGTCGAGCCCTTCTCCCGCGCCCTTGCGGCCGCGGAGGCCGGAGGGACGCTGCGCGATCCCTACCTCGAGCGCATCGCCCGGGGCGCGTCTGAAGCAGGCAACACCGATCTCGCCCGCCGCGCCGGAGCCCTCCTTGCCAAGCACGCCGGGACCGATGCCGTGTCGAGGCTTCGCCTGGGCAAGGCCCTGCTCGCGGCCGGGGACCTCGCCGGCGCGCGGGAGGCTTTTGCCAGCGCGGGAAAGACCCCGGGGGAGGCCGGCTTGCCGGGCCAATACGCCACCCGTGTCGTCGACCGGATGCAGGAACTCACCAAGTGGAAGCTCGACCTGCCCCAGGAGCTTCCGGACGGTCGCAGCCTCATCGAACTCAGCGCCGCCGAGACGCGGGACGCGCTGGGCAACGCCTCGAAGGCGGCGTTCAAAGCGATGGCGGGGCGCTCCATCGAGGTGCCGTTTCGGAAAAAGGCCGGGACCCGGGCGATGCCCCATCCCGACACCCTGGCCGAGATGCGCAGTGCCCAACAGATCTTCGTCGCGCTGACCCGGGAGGCGCTGGTGCGCGGCTATCCCCTGCGCGAATGGGCGGTCGGCGGCGGCTTCACGACGCTGATCTACCACCCCTGGAAGAAGCTCTTCCGCCAACGCCTGCGAGGCACCCGGGACCCCGAAATTCTCTCGACCCTTCAGCCGAAGGGCGAGTAGCCCAGCCGATCAGGAACTCGACACGACGGCCAGCACCGCGCGGGGGGCCGCCAGCCGGGACAAGGTGACGAGGAGCTTGGCCCGCTGCTCGGCGCCCTGGTCAACCCACGGGTCCCAGAGTACGAGGGGCCAGGGCTGCGGCAGCTCCCGCTCGCTCCGCTCGAGCAGCCGCGCCATGGCGACCACGGCGCGGGTCTGCCGCTCGCGCTGTGCCGCGAGACCAGGTTCTTGTGCTTCCTCGTCCATGCTAGAGACTTCGGCGGGCCACCCG
>JANTFM010000054.1 GCA_024763475.1 Acidobacteriota bacterium
TGCATCGGGGTATCGTCTTCTCATGAGGCCTGCCAGGGATCGGTGTATGTGTGTCCGTTCCGGGTGTGAGGGGGATCATCAGTGGCTGCGAGCCGGTGATCGTGGATTTGGCTGCGCGTGGCAGGTGGAATTGAGGGCGCAGAGACACAATCTGGCGCGTGGATGTCGATTTTGGACAGAGGGGTTGCGGGCAGCGTGCAGACGCGGTGCTGAATAGTGAGGGAAGGGGGGCGACTTCCCGCATCAACATGTGTTCTTTTGCGGATGCAATTCTCTCGCTGCGAGGAGCTCTCAAGCGTGGCGGGAGGAAATATCCGCAGTGCGGGTTTCCTCCCGCGAGAGTTGCGCCTTCACAGCTCAGGGGCAGTCTCCTCCGGTCGCTTTGCGGTCGAGGCCGGCGGAGCTCTGGCCGTAGGTAGAGAGACCGTGTTCGCGGGCGAGGATGAAGTCGCCGCTTCCGGGGTCGGGGCGGAGGGAGTCGAAGAGGTGGCCCTCGATCGATGTGGCGCACGCGATCTGATGGACGGTACCGAGGTCGATCAGGCTGCTCGCAACGGAGAGTGCCGCCAGGTTGCCCCAGATCAGGTCGGGATCGGTCGCGCTCGGTGAGCCGGTCGGGCAGCTGTCGTCGGGTGGGCCGACGGTCACGATCGGTTCGGCGCCGGACCCGGCGATGGTGACGGTGATACACACCATGGCCGCGCAGTAAGGCTGCTCGCCGTCAGTCAGCTCGTCGCAATTGTCGTCGATGCCGTTGCGGCGTAAGCGGTCAAGAAACGGCGTTATTCCCTCGCGCTCCCACTTGAGCTAAAACTGGCCTCCACCCGGCGAAGTTCTCGCCGTGGGCAGAATCAAGGAGGAAAGGTTTTGGCCAGGAAACGGATCGAACGAGCCCGACGCTCGGAGGGCGAGTGGCGAGACATTCTCAGTCGGCTGGACAACTCGTGCTTGAGCACACGAGCGTTTTGCCAGGAAGAGGGTTTGTGCCAGGGAACGCTGAGACGTTGGCGCCAGAAACTAGCGCTGAGCTCCTCGGCACGGTTTATAGAGCTGGCGCCGGCGGTGGTCCCAGAGGAACCATCCCGATGGGAGTGCGAGCTGGCACTGCCGAATGGTGCTCGTCTGCGTTTTCGGGGCTGAGTGATGTTCCTACCGTCTGGGCCGCGTCGAATTCTGGCCTACCGGGACCCCGTGGATATGCGAAAGAGCTTCAACGGCTTGGTAGCCCTGGTGAACAACGTGCTGGAGAAGGATCCTCTCTCAGGTGCTCTGTTTGTGTTTTTCAATCGGCGAGGCAACTACATGAAGCTCGTGACCTGGGACAGAACCGGCTACTGCCTCTTCGCGAAGCGTCTTGAGCGCGGCCGGTTTCGCCTTCCCTCGGGTGAGACAACACAAGAGCTGAGTGAGCAGGCATTTCGCTTAATTCTCGATGGGATTGTTCTTGGTAGGGGAGGCCGCTTGATGTAAAATATAGATATGCCGACGGAGAAGACAGTGGAAGAGGCAGCCGCCTCCCTCGATCAGCAATCCATCGTCAAGCTCCTTGTCGCCCATAAGGAACTGACGACCCTCTGCAAGGCGCTTCAGGTACAGGTCGATTGGTTCAAGAAGCAGCTCTTCGGCCCAAAGTCAGAGCGGCGTCTTCTCGAGCCCAATAGCCTTCAACTGAGTCTTGGCGATACATTCTCGGCGGATGCCTCCGAAGGGAAGACGGTCACGGTGCCGGAGCATACTCGTCAAAGCAAGAAGAAGTCGTCAGGCACGGACGATAGCGAACTTCGCTTTGACGAGTCTGTGCCAGTCGAGGAGATTCACATTCCGAATCCCGACCTCGATCTTGATGGCAGCGAGGTCGTCAGCGTGAAGGTCACGTGTCGTCTCGCGCAGAATCCAGCATCGTATGTGGTGCTCAAGTACACGCGAACAGTCGTCAAGCGCAAGGACGGCACGTTGTCCTGTCCAGAAGCTCCGGACTCTGTCCTGGGTAAGAGCGTGGCGGACGTGAGCCTTCTTGCGGGCCTGGTGATTGATAAGGTGGCGTACCACCTGCCGCTGTACCGTCAGCATCAGAGGATGAAGGCAGCGGGTATCCGGCTGGCGCGTTCGACACTGACGGGCCTGGTGCATCGCACGGCAGATCTTCTGGCTCCGATCTACCGTGCGCAACTGGAGTCGATTCTTCAAAGTCAAGTCTTGGCCATGGACGAAACGCCGATCAAGGCGGGGCGGAAGAAGCGCGGGCGAATGAACACCGGCTACTTCTGGCCAGTGTTTGGTGACAAAGATGAGATTGTGTTTCCATTCTCCCCATCGCGGGGCCACGCGATGGTGCACGAAGTACTCGGCGACTACAGCGGCATTCTGATCTCGGACGGCTACGGTGCCTACGAGCGCTATGCGGAGCAGGTGAACGGCGTAACCCATGCACAATGTTGGTCGCACACACGGAGGAAGTTTCTCAAGGCGGAGGATGTGGAACCAGCGCTGGCGCGCAAGGCGCTGGATCTGATCGGGAGCATGTACCATGAGGAAGCGGAGTTTCGTCGCAAAGGCATGGAAGGGCCAAAGCTGATCGAGAAGCGGGCCGAGCTGTGCAGGCCCATTATCGAGGAGTTCTTTTCGTGGCTGAAGCACGAGCTCGAAACGCGAGTGCTTCTGCCAAAGAACCCTTTCACCCAGGCTGCGGGATATGCACTGGACAGGGAGACCGAGCTACGAGTATTCCTTTCGTACGCGAACGTGCCACTTGATACGAACCATCTGGAGCGCGAAATTCGTGCGATCGCCATCGGACGCAAGAACTGGATGTTTGCTTGGACGGAGATCGGCGCGGAGTACATCGGAATCCTCCAAAGCCTGCTGGCCACCTGCCGACTGCAAAGCATCGATCCCTACACCTACTTGGTAGACGTGCTGCAGCGCGTAGGTAGTCACCCGGCAGCCGAAGTCGAGATGCTCATCCCGAGGCTCTGGAAAGACCATTTCGCGAACAACCCGCTTCGATCAGACCTTCACCGCACCGTCAAGAACGCCGATTCTTGACCGCTTACGAGCCAGGCGCACGTAGGATGGTACTGCAGGTATCACGTCGTGTTTGTACCGAAGTACCGCAAACAGTCGATAATCGGACAGTTGCGCAAGGGAATCGGCGGGATTCTGCGGGATCTTTGCGAGCAGCACGGGGTGGAGCTTGTTGAGGGGCACGCGATGCCGGATCACGTCCGCTCGCCAGATCGCGGTTTCAGCAGGGAATCGGCATGCCGGGAGCTACACTCGATTCTGGATCTATTTTCGAGGCTTGGCGGGGCCGGTTGTTCCCGCCAGGAAATCCCGCAATCCATCACCGAGGAAACTGAAACCGGCGACAGTGAGCGTGACCGCAAGACCTGGGAAAAGGGAGATCCACCAAGCGCTGCGGAGTTGGGTGCTGCCCTCGGCGATCATGCGGCCCCATGTGGGTATCTCGATGGGAACGCCGAGTCCCAGGTAGGCGAGGGAGGTCTCAAGGAGGATCGCGCCACCGATCTGCTGGGTCGCAATGACGAGGAGCAGCGGACCAAGCTGCGGCAGGAGGTGTATGGCGAGGATGCGGCCCACAGACGCACCTGTGGACTGTGCCTGAAGCACGAAGTCCCGACTCCTCAAGCTCAACGCTTCCGCTCGAACGAGGCGGGCCGTTGACATCCAGGTTGATACGCCGATGACTAGGGCGATGAGAAGGGGCGACCCTCCTCCTGCAAGACCAGCTAAGAGGATGACCAGCAGGAGCTGAGGAAGCGCGTTGAAGGTATCCACGAAGCGCATCACTAGATAGTCGACCGTGCCTCCCAGGTATCCTGAGAGAATGCCGATCACCGATCCGAGAAGTGCCGCGAGAAGCACGCCGCTCAACGCGATTGTGAGGCTCGTGCGGGCTGCGGCAATGACGCGAAGTGCTACGTTGCGGCCCAGGTGATCCGCACCCATTGGCAGGGCTGCTCCCGGGGCCTTGAGGACGAGAGCTTCGTCGAGGTGGTCCGGCGCGACGGGCCACACCCAGGGGCCGAAGATCGCCACGGTGAGCACGAGGCCCACGATCAGAGCGCCGAGCCTGAGGCGCATCGCTGCGGGGCTCACCTCACAACTCCTCGCACCCTGGGGTCTGCCATCACATGGACTAGGTCGGCGAGCAGATTTCCGACGCCGACAAGTACGGCGAAGAGAAGCGTGGTTGTCAGGACCACCGGCACATCCCTATTCAGCACCGCTCCGGTGGCGAGCATCCCCATGCCTTGCCAGTTGAAGACGTGTTCGACGACGACCGCTCCTCCCACGATATTCGGCAGGCTCATGCCGACGATCGTGATCAGAGGAAGGAGGGCGGTGCGCATCGCGTAGCGCGTAACCACAACCTGAGAACGCAGGCCGTGCGCCCGTGCCCGATCGGCCTGGACGGACGATAGCGCGTCGATCATGCCGCTCCTCACGATTCGGGCGATCGCGGCAGCACCCCCGCTTCCCAAAGCGATCAGAGGTAGGACAAGGTGGGCGCCGCGATCGGCGAGCATCGATGGAAGTGATTCGTGGGAGAAGGCGGAGGCCCGCACACCACCCGGAGGAAGCCAGCCGAGTTCGACACTGAACGTGACGATCAGGACAATGCCGAGCCAGAAGCTGGGTGCCGCATCCAGGGCCATCAACGCGCTTGTCGAGAGGTAGTCGCTGAGCCGTCCCCGGCGCAAGGCGAGGAAAATCCCTCCGGCGATACCCAGGACGAGTTGGAAGACTGCCGCGGAGAGTGTGAGGACCAGCGTCCGGGGAAGCCTCTCGGCGATCAGCTCGAGGGTCGGGCGGTTGTACTCGAGCGATTGGCCGAAGTCGAGGTGGACCAAGCCCGAGAACCAGTCCAGCACAGCGCCGGCCCGGGTGGAGTCCGGCCTCGCGAGCCGCCCCGGGGCTTCGGAAATCAGCCCGGCTGTATCGCCCGGAAGAATGTGGAGCAAAGCGGCGGTCATCCCGCCGACGAGAGCAACGATCAACAGCGTGGCAGCCATCCGACGGGCGAGAAGCCCTATCATCTCACCCCCGGTCGACCGACCTTTCATCTAGTGTTCCCCATCCCGCCACTCGAGGACATTGGCAAAGAGGCCGTTTGCATCGATTCGAACACCCCGGAATCGCGGAACGAAGAGGTGAGTATCATTCCGATAGAAGAGGAAGGTGTAAGGCTGATCCTTCATCAGGATCTCGCAGGCTTCGCGCCAGTGTTTCTTGGCTTCGTCCTGTGTACGTGCCGCGATGGCTCTCTCGCATACTTCATCAAAGGCTGGGCTCGCATAACCCGCATAGTTCGTTCCATCGTCACCTATCGACGAGCTGTGCGCGAGGCCGCTTAGGTCCACCTTGTCGTCGGCGCGTTCCGTGACCAGAACAGCCTGCGAGCTGCGTTCGTAGACTGCTTCCTGGTAGGCACCGCCTTCGAGGAGCGTCGTGTTGACCCTGACGCCGACTCGGGCGAGATCATCGCGGATCAGGGCGGCGACGTTGATGTAGAATTGCGCCCCCGCAGGTATCGCCAGGGAGAACTCCAGGTCCTGCGTTCCGTTCTCGCGCACTCCGTCCCCGTCACGGTCACGCCAACCGAGCTCGTCGAGCATCCGCGATGCTTCTGCTGGCTCGAATGTGAGCCGGGGGAGATCGACACTGTAAGCCCAACTCCCCGGATGGATGGGACCTGGAACGAGGGATCCATGGCCACGCTGAGCCAGCTGCACCATGCGTTCCCGGTCGAACGCCATGGCAAAGGCCCTGCGAAGCCTTGCATCCTCGATCAGGGGATCCGTCGTGTTCCAGACGACAACGGTGTACTTCAGACCCGTGGCCTCATGTCCCTGGTACCCGGCTCGGCGAAGGCGATCGAACTGCTCGGGACTGGCCAGGCGAAGAAGATCCAGTTCGCCCGCCTCGAAAATCAGCGCCCGGGTCTGCTTGTCTCGCACGACCCGGAATTCCAGGCGATCCAGATGCGGCCGGCCGCGGAAGCAGGTCTCGCTTGCGAGCAGTTCGAGCGCCTCTCCCGGTACTCGTCGGCCCACTCGGAAAGGGCCGCAGCCAACGGGGCGGCGGGAGAACTCGCTCTCCTCGAGCCCTTCCACAGGAAGCTCCTTCAGGAGATGGGCCGGATAGATATTCCCGATGACGGCATCATGCAGACTGTCTGGATAGGCTCGCTTGAAGTGAAAGCGAACCGTCCGTTCGTCCACGCGTTCGACGGACTCGATGCGCTGCTTGTGTCGCGCGCCATACCAACCCAGCCGCTCATCGATCTGTAGCTGATGAGTGAAGAGCACATCTTCCGCGCACACCGGATGGCCATCCTGCCAGACGGCATCGCTCCTCAGGGTTATCTCGAGTTCTTTGCCGCCGTCCTCAAAGCGCCACGACTCGGCCAACACCGGCAGGAACTCGCCTTTCTCCCGATCGAGGCGCGCGAGGGGAAGAAAGACGAGGTTGATGATTTCGATTTCGTGGGCGCGATGCGGAAACCATTCGAAGAACGAACTAACGTCCGTCTTCACGCCGATCACGCATTCTCCGCCGGTGGCAGGCGCGTCGCGCACGCTCTCTCCGCAGCCAGCGGAAGCCGCAAGTGCAAGAATCAAGCTGATCGTGCATGTTGTTCGCAATGTTCGTCTCACTTTCCCTCAACCTGGGCTTTCCTCAGAACCTGCTTTCGAGAAGATATCCTGGTAGGAGGGAGTCCCCTCGAAGGAACGGCGCAAGTCTTCATCATCGATACTCGAGGCGATCTCCTGAACGAGTTGCATCGCCTTGCGGTAGGCCTGGATTTTCGATGTCACAACACCTTCCACCTCCGCCTCGCCCGCGTTCTCAATGACCCGGGCCAGGCGGTAGTAGATGCGCCAAGACAGATCGCGCGCTCCCAGCGTTTCGGCCATCTCTGCGGCGCGGCCAAGCGAGATGATGGCCTCACTTTGATCGCCCCGATGGGCGGCGAAGAGACCCTTCACTTCCTCGAAACGGGCTTCGAGTTCAGAATCACCGAGATCCTCCAGGAGATCTTGCATGCGAATGATCTGAAGTCGGCAGGCATCCTCGTCCAGTTCCTTGCCGTCCAGCGCAAGTCTCAGGGACCAGTAGCGAGCCAGGAACTCCTGGCCCCTTGCCTTGGTGCGTCGGGCTGTGCGGATCGCCACCTTGAGGAGTGCGGCAGCCTCATCGGGCCGGCCATCATCCCTGATAAGGCGAGCCTTGAGAATGGTTGAGTCGATCGTATCCCGCAATGCACCGATCTCCCGAGCGATTTCCAAGGCATGTTCCAGGAGGGGTAGCGCGTCCTCGCGGCGATGTAGCTTCCACAAGAGCCGCGCCTGGGTCGTCAGGCACTGGGGCACTTCCTTTCGTGCCCCAAGCCGCTCCTTGATTTGAAGGCCCTCCTGGCCGGCCTTGAGTGCAGCCTCGTACTGTCCGAAGCGCTCGTGGAGGCTGGCGATATTGACCAAACTGTTTGCCAGACCGCTTTCATCGCCGAGTTCGCGCTTGAGTTCGGTGGACTGGCGGTAGTGTTTGAGAGCTTGGTCCAGCTTGCCCGTGCGTTCGAGAGCGAATCCGAGGTTGTTGAGTGATTTTGACGCACCTCGCCGGTCTCCAATCATCTCCCGCAGCGAGAGAGCTCGTTCCAGCCAGCGAATGGCTTCCTCGATTCGACCTGAGGCCAGAAGCACGCCGCCGATTCCGTTCCGGATGAACGCCTCTGAGCGAGAATCCTCCCGCGCCTCCACGATTCCGAGGCTGCGATGGAAGATCGCGAGCGCTTTGTCCGCCTTGCCCTGCACCTGGAGGATGTTCGCGATGCGCTTGAGACTCTCCACCGTTGCGACCGAATCGCCCAAACCCTCCCTGGCCTCCAAGGCCTCGCGATGCTGGGTGATGGCCGCTTCGAGCTGTCCCCGGGCCCAGAGCACGTCGCCGAGCGTCGTCTGCGCTTCGCTCACCTCTGCAGGCAGCTCGAGACGCTCCGCTTCGTCCCTTGCCGCGGCGGCCGCTTCTTCCGCCTGGTCGTAGTCTCCGAGGAGGAAGTGAACGAACCCGCTCCTCGCTCCGGCCCGGCAGGCGCCGCCGGGATCGCCTCCAGCTCTCGCAAGCTCTGCGAATCGCTGGTACTCATCAAGAGAAGAAGCGTACGCCCCGGTCAGGACATGCAATTCCGCCAGGTTCCACCAAAGCTCCTTCTTGAGATCTTCGCAGAGGGCCTTGTCGTGCGCGCAATGGACTTCGAGCGCGCGAGTCAACAGGCGCTCCGACTCTTCCGTCGCGAAGATCTTGCGGGCATGGCGCCCCGCGATGACCAGGAAGGGCAGAGCCCGCTCTTCTTCTTCGCTCTCAAGAAACTGGAACGCGATCGAGGAGGCCTGGTCGGGCGCATTGCCGTGGGCCTCCGAGAGATGCTGGCCCACCATCTTATGGAACTCGATCCGCAGCTCTGCGGGGATCTGTTCGTAGAGCACATCCCGGATCATGGCGCTCGCAAAACAAAATGCGCTGCCCTCGGAGCGGATTAGACGATGCTTGCGGGAGAGTGCCTGAAGCATGCGGAGAGTCGGGATGCGCGAGATCTCGAGACAGGTCGAGATCGTGCTGGAGTGGAAGACCATTCCTTCCACCGCGGCGATCTCGAGGATTTCGCGCTGGGCATCTTCGAGCGGTGCCAGCCGGCGTTCGATCAGTGCCTGGATTCGCGTGGGCAAGGACACGCGATCCAGTACCGTCTCATCCACCTCGGTGCCTGGAGTGCCCGGAAGCAAATGCTCGTCCTCGAGCAGTTTGAGAGTCTCGGTGATGAAGAGCAGGTTGCCTGAGGAGCTTCGCCACAGACGTTCCACGAACGCCGGGCTGAAGCCATGTTGCTCGTATCGCAAGTCCAGGAGTTCGGATAGTTCCTCTTGCGCAAAGGTCGGAATGTCGAGACGGTGGCACCACGGATCGCCGGCCAGGCGCTCGAGGATGTCACCGAGCTTGGTCGATACGCCCTCGGCGTGCGAGTCGAGGTCTTCGGAGCGAAAGGAGCCGACGATCATTAGGCGATGGCGCTTGCAGCGCGCCGCGAGGTTGGCTAGGAGTCGCAGCGTGGCTTCGTCCGCCCACTGGAGGTCTTTCAGATGGAGTAGCAGCGGGCCTCGGTCGGTCAGGCGCACGACGAAGGTCTCGATCGTTTCGAGGAGTTCATTCACGTCAGTAGCCGCGCTGGGATCGTTACCCGGCAAGGCCAGCAGATGCGCAATCAGCGGGAGCTGCGGGAAAGAGCCGTCTTTGGCAGGGATCGACGTGTGCAGGGAACTCGCGTCCTGCACGCCATCGTCCCGGAGAAGATCCTTCACGGCGTCGAGCACGGGCCGGTAGGGGCGGACGCCTTCGCGGAAGAGGCAAGCGCCCGTGGCCTTCCTGATGCCGCGTGCCATCGCCTTGCGCCCCAGTTCTTCGACGAGCCGGGTTTTTCCCGAACCGGTTTCTCCGGCCAGGAAGACGACCTGGCCCGAACCGGCCGTGGCTTTGTCGAGTAGCGCGAGCAGTCGATTGAGCAAGTCGTTTCGTCCCGCGAAGGGCTCCGCGGTCGTTCGGGGCATCGGCTTGGCGGCAGGTGCGCCGAGTTGGCTGACGACCTCAAGCGGGGGCGCTGCGTCGAGCGCAGACGCGAACTCCGCCATGCTTTGGAAGCGGGCATCCGGATCCCGCATCAACGCGCGGGACACGGCTGCTCCAAGGAATGATGGGCAATTCGGACGGTTTGCACGCAACGGAAGCGGTTGGTCGTGCAGGAGTGCGTGCAACGCCTCCGGGGCGGTACGCCCAGCGAAGGGAAGGCGCCCCGTCGTGAGTTGATAGAGGACCACTCCCAGGGAGAAGATATCTGCCCGATGGTCCGTCGGCCTCCCCGTCGCCTGTTCCGGCGCCATGTAATAGATCGTCCCCATCATCACGCCCGCACGCGTGAGCGCCGTGAGCGTCTCTTCCTCGGCGCCGTGTTCTGCCGGAAGTGCTTCGTTGAGGAACTTGGCGAGACCGAAGTCTGTGATCTTCGCTTCGCCCTCGAGCGTGAAGAGGATGTTGTCCGGCTTGATGTCCCGGTGAATCACATCACGAGAGTGGGCGTGGCCTAGACCCGCGGCGAGCGCAAGCCCGATCCGCACGACCTCGTCCGTGGGAAGTGGCGCGTCGGCGAGGTGGCTCCTGAGGCTTCCCCCCTCGAAGAGTTCCATGGCCATGAAGGCCTGGTCATCGACTTCATCGAACTCGTAGATCACGCCGATGGAGGGGTGTGAGAGCCTTGAGACGGCGCGCGCTTCTGTCCAAAAGCGCGACCGGATCTCCGGCCGTGAAAGGTACTCCGCGCGGATCAGCTTCAGTGCGACATGACGCTCGAGGCGCACATCCTGTGCTCGATAAACCACACCCATCCCGCCCGAACCGATCTCCTCGAGTACCTTGTAGCGACCCAACTGCCGACCTACCAGATTCATCTTGCGCGTACCCCCTCCTACACGATTTCGATCGAGCCGTATCGCCAGTCACTTTCGCGGCGGTTGCGTCTGGACTTGCAACTTGGCAACAGGTATGAGTATGCCAGAAGCGCTCGCCCTCTGGGAGGGGACCGGACGGGCGCGGGCGCCTCCGGGAGATAACTCGCAAGGAATACGTCGTAAATCTCGCTTGCGGTCGAGTGCTTCGTTGTATCTTTCTCCGAGGGTGACTCGCCAGAGGCAACGGCCATGGCGGGCCAAGATGGCTGGACCATCACGGGGAGGTGTCATGTCTGTCTTGCGTCGCTATTCGTTTCTTATATGCCTATTGACCGTGGCACTCGTGCTGTCCGCCGTGAGCATCGCACAAACCACCGATGGCCTTGTGGCTCATTGGCCCTTCGATGGCGACGCGACGGACGCGACCGGCAACGGTCATGACGGAACGGAATACTCGGTGCATAGCTACACGCGCGGGCATATTGGCCAGGCGATTCATCTTGACGGAACGGGCTACGTCGAAGTCCTCGATCACCCGTCACTTGATGTCGGTGAAGATGATTTCACCGTCGCGGCGTGGATCAGGCGAGACACGACTGGCACTGCGCACATGATTGTCAGCAAGTACGAGGATCTGATTCGCGGGTGGAATCTCTACGCGCAGAGCAATGACCGGGCTCTTCTCGGCGGGCGCGTATCGGAAAGTGAAAGCCATGACTCGGGCGATTCGTCCACGGTCATCGGCGCCAGCGAGTGGTTCCATATTGTCGGGAGGCGGGCTAGTGGCTCTCTCGAGCTCGAGGTTTGGGTCAACGGCGTGCAGGAGAACGAAGGGACCTCGTTTTCAGGGTCAATGGCGGCGCCAGGCATTCCCCTCAACATCGGCCGACAGACGGTCAGTGGAGCCGGGAAGTTCGATGGACTCATCGATGACGTCAGGCTCTATGACCGGGCCCTTGGCGCCAATGAGATCAGCTGTCTTGTGTATCCCAACGACGATCCCGACAACGACGGATGGTGCGGGGCTCTCGACAACTGCCCTTCCAACTTCAACCTGGACCAGAACGATGTCGATGGTGATGGAACGGGTGATGCGTGCGACTCCACCGACGATTCCCTGCTTGCTTACTATCCATTCGATGGCAACACAGACGATGCGAGTGGAAATGGCCAGCACGGGAGCAATCAAGGCGCTGTTGCGATTGCCGATCGATTCGGCACGCCAAGCGGCGCACTTCATTTCGACGGGACGGATGCCTACGTCGATCTTCCGGATCTCGGGAATACCAGGACCGTAACGTTGAATGTCTGGGCCTACGATCAGAACTCGTACGAGTGGTACTTTGGAATCCTCTTTCGTGGAAATATGGAGTACGACGATAATTCGGGGTGGGATTTCCGCATGGGGAAAGGTTGGGACTTCGCGAGTACCAGAACGACTGACAGCCACGATCACGCGACGGCCGAGCATATCGAGGAGGATGTCTGGCACAACTACACCTACACCCTTCACGATATTCCTGAAGGTCTCGTCAGCTCCGCGATGTATACCGATGGCGTTTTCTTGTCTGAGGAAGTGGAGGGTGATTCGGTTCCGAACGGCCACTCTGAATGGTTCATCGCGGCTGGGGGAAGGCACCATGACAATAATCACGCCAACAAGACCTTCTGGGGCGGCCGCTTGGATGAGGTCAGGATCTACGATCGCGTCTTGGCTTCCTCCGAAATCAGTTGTCTTGTCTATCCGTCAGATGACCCCGACAGCGACGGCTGGTGCGGCAGCCTCGATAACTGTCCTGGTACCTTCAATCCCAACCAAGTTGATTCCGACGGGGACGGGATCGGTAACAGCTGCGATGACGACTCGCAGATCTTGTACGAGGGCGACGTTTTTCCGGACCAGGCGACTCCCGCGTGGGCGGAGGGAGGGAACATAGACGGACACCTGGACAGCGACGCAGGAGCGGCTGACGGGAAGGTCTACGACTTGGCGGTGACGAGTTCGGGTACATGGAAGCAGGAGGGCTCGAGACTTGCTGCGTGGGACCACGAGAGCGGGTGGGCCCTCGAGCTTGGGCATCGCGCGCTTTCAAACTCCGACGCGGTGTCTCTTGCCAGCAAGCACAACAACGACGACTCGGATCTTGTACGCATTAAGGACGGACACACAACGATCGACGTGGATTTTCGCGTGGGAGAGGTGCGTGTCAACACGAACCTCTACAACGGGCATGCCTGCTCCGAGGACCCGGACAACTGTGCGTTCTTCTCTGTCGCGTCGGACGCCTATGTCAACCTTCGACTCGAGGCGAAGGACAGCGACCTGCGGGTGATCCTCGATGGCGAGGAGCGGGCGCGCCTGAAGACGGTCTCCAGCCCCGCCGCCAAGCGTCTTGCTTTCGGCAACTCCAGCGGCAGCTTCAATTCCCACGCCCGATGGGACTACCTGCGGCTCTACATGGACACCGATCTCGACCCCGACGGGGACGGCGTCGCCTCGCCCCAGGACAACTGTCCTGAAGACTCTAACGCCGGCCAGCAGGACGCGGACTACGACGGCATCGGGGACGCTTGTGATGGTTTCACGGTCAGCAGCGTGGACCCCGGCGACAACGCACTCGACGTGCCTCTCTATGCAAACGTGACGGTGAGCTTTGAAGAGCCGGCCGATGCGGCGACGGTGGGGGACACCGATGCAGACGGCACCTCCGATACCTTCAAGGTCTACGCTGCGGGCACGCCGATCGCAGGTGTAGTCGAGGTCTCGCCCGACGGGTTGAGCGCGACTTTCGATCCGGTGGATCAACTCGCAGCGTCCACGCGGCACCGGGTGGAATTGACCGACGCCGTCCGTGGCGAAGGCGGCCAGGTGCTGACGCCTTTCGAGTCGCACTTCGATTCGGCGGCGGATACATCCCAGAACGAGTCCAACCTTGGCGACGTGCCGGCGGAGAGCGAGGCGGAGGGCGAGCAGCAGGGTGAGCGTCACGGAAGCGCGCTCTCGGACGCAGGCGATATCGACCACGACGGATTCGATGACCGGCTCGTGGGCGCCCCCGGTTACTCCGACGCCAAGGGTGTTGGCGCCGGGCGTGTGTCGCTCTACCTAGGTTCCGGGGACGGCCAGTACGCCGATGTCCCGGCGGTGGTTTGGGAAGGCGTCAGCGCGGGAGACGCCTTGGGTGTCTCGGTCTCCGGCGGAGAGGATGTCGACGGTGACGGCACACTGGATGTCGTGCTCGGTGCCGATCAGCATGACGGAAGCACGGCGACGGGCAGCGGTCTCGCCTACGTGATCTTCTTTGACCCTGCGGACTATCCGAATCTCTCGGACCCGCAGGTCACCGATACGGTGAGCGTGAGCAGCGTCTCGAGCGCCACGCTGGAAGGCGGCGCACTGAGTGACCGGGCGGGGCACAGCGTCGATTTGTCCGCCGATCTGAATGGCGATGGTTACGCCGACCTCCTCGTCGGCGCTCCCGACGCCGACCGCGACGGTAGCGTCGATCGTGGCGAGGTCTACGTCCTCTTCGGCGATCCGGCGTGGAGCGGCACGATCGATCTGCTCCAGGTCGGCGAGCCCGAGCCCGGGGGAGTCGATGGTTTGACTTACCTCGGCCGGGCGGCGGGAGATCGCCTGGGCTGGTCGGTCTCCGGAGGCGGGGACTTCGATGCGGACGGCTACCCGGACTTGATGATGGGCGCCCCCCATGCTGACGTGGACGATGGCACGGACGGGGACCTGTTCCACGCGGGGATCTCTTATATCGACCTCGAAGGCCCGTTAATGAGGGGCATCATCGAAGTGGATAGCATTGGTTTGGATCCGGGCAGGATTGGTGTCCAGCTCGTTGGCGATCAGGCCGGCCAGCTTCTGGGCCAGTCAGTCGCCCTGGTGCCCGATCACGATGGAGACGGTCTCGCGGACGCGCTGCACGGAGCTCCCGGATCGTCGGTTGGCGGCGAGGCGGAAGCCGGTGAGGTCTTCCTGGAACTCGGAATTCCCAAGGCCATCTTCGGTCGCGGCATCATCGAGGTCGATAAGGTGCGGGACCCGGCGGAGGGCCTTGGCGTAGCCTTCCAGGGAACGGATGCCGGCGACCAGCTGGGGACTGCGGTCGGCTCCGCGGGCGACGTCGATGGCGATGGTCTGGGCGAGACTCTGATGGGTGCGCCGGGCATGGATGTGGGCGATCCGCCGAACAACGATGCGGGCGGCCTCTTCCTCGAGATGGGTCAGCTGAATCTTGGGCGCGGAATCATCGAGGTCGACAAGATCGGCGTGGACCGCCCCGGCGCGGTGTACGTCGGTGTTGGAGCCGGTGATGAAGCCGGTGAGAGTGCCTCCGGCGTGGGCGATTCCGACGGCGACGGCCAGGACGACTTCATGATCGGTGCGCCGAGCCAGGACGCGGATGCAACCGTGGACTCCGGAGCGAGCTATCTCGTCACCGAAGAACCGGCTCCCGTCCCGGAGGGTCCGCCGGTCTGTGGTGCGGACGGTTGCACGGTCACCGATCTGGACACGGGCGGCGAGATCATCGTGGCTGCCGGATCGCTCTCGGAGGATGTGGAAATCCAAGTCGGTGGCATCCTCGCGCCGGCCTCTCTGCCGGGCCCCGAGCCGGATGAGCGCACCCTTCTCGGTGCGGCGGAGTATTCTCCGGACGGTCAGTCCTTCTCGCCTCCGGATCCCGTGATCTCCCTGCCCACCCGCAGCAAGATCGAGAGCCAACTCACCCTCGGAGAGAGCTTCGACCTGTTCTACTGGGATGGTGCCTCGTGGGTGGAC